>NZ_AXCA01000152.1:0-134347 GCF_000475415.1 Halomonas sp. PBN3
GACTCCCCCTCCTACTCGATTTCTCAAGGCACGAAGCGCCTTTACTTACAGCTTACGGCGTATAGCTTACAGCGCTGAGCTGGCCGAAGGCCGGCTCAGTCCCTCAGGCTGATGATTCGCCAGCCCCGGGCCTCGGCCACCTCGCGCAGGCTGGGGTCTGGGTCCACCGCCACCGGGTACCCCACGAGCTCCAGCAGCGCCAGGTCGTTGTGGGAGTCGCTGTAGAACCAGGCGTCATCCAGGGTGTGCTCCTTGTCGGCGAGCCACGCCTCCAGCCGCACTACCTTGCCCTCGCGGTAGCTGGGCGTGCCGCTGACGCGCCCGGTATAGCGGCCGTCGACGACCTCGGGCTCCACGGCGATCAGGTCGTCCACCCCGAGGCGCTCAGCGATGGGGCCGGTGATGAAGCGGTTGGTGGCGGTGACGATCAGCAGGGTATCACCGCGGGTGCGGTGGCGGGCCAGCAGCTCCTCGCCCTTGGCCAGGATATGCGGCTCGATCTTGCTGGCCATGAACTGCTGGTGCCAGGCGGCGAGCTGTTCGGGGCTGTTCTCGGCCAGGGGGCGGAGCGCCACCTCGAGGAAGGCGTGGATGTCCAGGGTGCCGGCCTCGTAGTCGGCCAGGAAGCGGTCGTTGGCCTCGCGGTAGGCCACCGGGTCGACGGCGCCCTGCTCGAGCAGGAACTCGCCCCAGGCATGGTCGCTGTCGATCGACAGCAGGGTGTTGTCCAGGTCGAAGATGGCCAGGCTCACGGCGACTCCAGGGTTGCGATGACGGATGAAGGAAGGCGGCGAAAGCCGGCGATTATGGCAGATGCCGTGGCCCCCTGCATCCTGCGCCGGAAGGCGTATTGATGCGCTTCGCGCCCTTGTGGAAGAATGGCGTCAATACTGTTTCAGACAAGGTGAAGTCCGTGATCGACGCTGACGGCTTTCGCCCCAACGTTGGCATCATCATCGCCAACGACGCGGGGCAGCTGCTCTGGGCGCGTCGGGTAGGGCAGAACGCATGGCAGTTTCCCCAGGGAGGCATCAAGGCGAGCGAGACACCGAAACAGGCGCTTTTTCGAGAGCTGCATGAGGAGATCGGCCTGACCGCCGATGACGTCGAGATACTCGCCTGTACCCGGGGCTGGCTGCGCTACCGCCTGCCGCGACGCATGATACGCACGCATTCCCGGCCGGTGTGCATCGGCCAGAAGCAGAAGTGGTTCCTGCTGCGGATCCGGTGCCAGGAGAGCCGCATCTGCATGGACCTCTCCGGCAAGCCGGAATTTGATGGCTGGCGCTGGGTCAGCTACTGGTACCCGCTGGGGCAGGTGGTGCCCTTCAAGCGCGAGGTCTACCGGCGCGCCCTGAAGGAGCTCTCCCCCCGGGCCCAGCGCCTGGCGCTGGGCCATGGCTGAGCCCGGCACGCCGTCGGGCCGAACCCCGGCCGGGTGAGGGAGTCACATGGCCGGGGTTCGACGTTTCCGTCGTGACCTCTGCCGCTACCGCCACGCCGCTCAATATACGACGTATAACAACAGGAAAAACGCGCGCCATGCTCGAGGTCTTGCGCCGCATCATCCAGGAAGTCAACGGGGCCCGCAGCCTGGAGGCGGCGCTCTCCACCATGGTGCGTCGCATCCGCAAGGCGATGCAGACCGATGTCTGCTCCTTCTACTTGTTCGACGAGGAGCTAGACCGCCTGGTGCTGATGGAGACCATCGGCCTGCGCGCCCAGGCGGTGGGCCAGGTAACCCTGCCCATCGGCGAGGGGCTGGTGGGCCTGGTGGCCCGCCGCGAGGAGCCGCTCAACCTGGAGGACGCCCAGGCGCATCCCCAGTTCCGCTACTTCGAGTCCACCGGCGAGGAGCGCTACTCCAGCTTCCTCGGGGTGCCCATCATCCACCAGCGTCGCATGCTCGGGGTGCTGGTGGTGCAGCAGGCCGAGAAGCGCCGCTACGGCGAGGAGGATGAGGCCTTCCTGGTGACCATGGCCGCCCAGCTCGGCGGGGTGCTGGCCCACGCCCTGGCCACCGGCAACCTTACCCGCCCGAGCCTCGAGGGCCAGGTGCGGTTCAAGGGGGTGGCCGCCTCGCCGGGCATGGCCATCGGCGAGGCGGTGGTGATCGCCCCGCCCGCCGACCTCGACAGCGTGCCGGACCTGATCCCCACCGACGTCGACTACGAGATCGCCCGCCTCAAGGAGGCGATCGGCCGCGTGCGCGAGGAGATCCGCGCCGCCGGCGAGCGCCTGGCCAACCGCATCTCCGCCCAGGAGCTGGCGCTGTTCGAGGTCTACCAGCAGATGCTCAGCGAGGCGGCCCTCTCCCAGGAAGTGGAGAAGCGCATCCGCGAGGGGCAGTGGGCGCCGGGGGCGCTGGCCGACGTGGTCAAGCGCCACGTGCAGTACCTCGAACGGGTCGACGATGACTATCTGCGCGAGCGCTCCGCCGACGTGCGCGACCTGGGCCGCCGGGTGCTGGCCCACCTCCAGGAGGAGACCCCCCAGACACCGGACGTCTATCCCGAGCGCACCATCCTGGTGGGCGACGAGCTGAGCGTGGCGCTGCTTGGCGAGGTGCCGCGGGACAGGCTCGTCGGCCTGGTCTCGGTGCGCGGCTCCAGCACCTCCCATGTGGCGATCCTGGCGCGCGCCATGGGCATCCCCACGGTGCTGGGCATGGTCGACCTGCCGCTGCCGCGCCTCTCCGGCGCGCGGGTGATCCTCGACGGCCATCGCGGCCGCCTCTTCGTCCGCCCCGGCCCGGAGCTGCTGACCCACTACGAGGGGCTGATCAGCGAGGAGCAGGCGCTCGCCGAGGTACTCGAGCACGAGCAGCACCTGCCCAGCCGCACCCCGGACGGCCACGACATGCCGCTGATGGTCAACACCGGCCTGGCGGTGGATGCGGTGGCCCAGCTCAAGCCGCGCATCAGCGGGGTGGGGCTCTACCGCACCGAGGTGCCCTTCATGGTCACCGAACGCTTCCCCGGCGAGCAGGAGCAGACCCGCCTCTACCGCGACCAGCTGGAGAGCTTTTCACCACTGCCGGTGGTGATGCGCACCCTGGACATCGGGGGCGACAAGGACCTGCCCTACTTCCCCATCGAGGAGGCCAACCCCTTCCTCGGCTGGCGCGGCATCCGCGTGACCCTGGACCATCCCGAGGTGCTGATGGTGCAGCTGCGTGCCATGCTGCGCGCCTCCCAGGGGCTCGACAACCTCCAGGTGCTGCTGCCCATGGTCACCAACGTCGACGAGGTCGACGCCGCCCAGCGCCTGCTGGAGCGCGCCATCGTCGAGCTGGGCGAGGAGGGGGTGACGGTGCCGCGGCCGCGGGTGGGGGTGATGATCGAGGTGCCGGCGACCCTCTACCAGCTCGACGCCCTGGCGGCGCGGGCCGACTTCTTCTCGGTGGGCAGCAACGACCTGACCCAGTACCTGCTGGCGGTGGATCGCAACAACCCGCGAGTCGCCGACCTCTACGACGCCTGCCACCCGGCGGTGCTCTCCGCCATGGCGACCCTGGCCCGGGAGTCGAGGCGGCTGGCGATGCCGGTCTCGGTGTGCGGCGAGCTCGCCGGCGACCCGGCCGGCGCCCTGCTGCTGATGGGCATGGGCTTCGATGCGCTCTCCATGAACGCCCCCAGCCTGCCCCGGGTGCGCGCCGCCATCCGTCGCGTCACCCGGGAGAGCGCCGAGGCGCTGGTGGCCCAGACCCTGCGCCTCGACTCCCCCGGCGAGGTGCGTCGCCATCTCGACCAGCGCATGGGGGAGTGGGACCTCGCCCACCTGTTGCCACCCCGCGATTGACCCGGCCTCGTTGCTGTAGGAGCGCGATTTATCGCGCGATGTTTTGGACAACGCCGAATAATCGCCCGATAAATCGGGCTCCTACGTCTGGATTCGCGTCTCACCCTCTGCCACTCCCCCCGGCCCGAAGCGTCGCTCGCCGATCTCGATACTCCCGCTGGCGTGCCAGCTCACCCAGGTCATGGCGCGGGTGCCGTACTGCTCGCCGATGATAAAGGGGGAGGAGAGGGTGCGCTCCAGTTCTAGCCCCACGCCGGTATCCGGCAGGGCGTGTTCATCGGCGGGGTGCGGATCGGCCATCGCCGCCAGGGCGTCATCCGGCCAGCGGCCATGGTGCAGGGCGCTGGCCAGGCCCTGGCGGGCGTCGATCAGCTTCGGCCAGGGCGTGTCGAGGGCGGCGTTGGAGAGGCCGTGGATACCGGGCGGCACTTCGCGGAGCGCGGCGCCTTGCCTGCCGCGGTGCAGGTGCCACAGCCGTTCGCCGTCGCCTGCCAGCAGGTTGAAGCCGGCATAGCGCAGTGCCTCGCCGCTTTCCAGACGGGCCAGCCAGGCAGGCAGGTCAGGGTGGGTGAGGGCATCATGGACCAGGCCGCCGCGGCTCGGTGCGCCATCGGGCACACGCTGCTCGGGGTCGCGCACGTTGGTCACCGCCGCGAAGCGACCGCGGCAGTGCACCGCCAGCCAGGTGCCGCCGGCCTCCAGGTCGCGCCCGCCGATGATCTCGGGGGCGTCGTCCCAGGCGGCCAGCGGGGCGGCGGGGCGGGCGTGAAACTCGTCGCGGTTGGCGACCAGGCGCAGGGGCCAGGCGCTGCCGGGGCGGTGGTCGAAGGCAATCAGGCACATGCGGCCAGCTTAGCGGCTCGGCGCCGGCCGGGGAAGCGTCCGCCATGACAGCGCCCACGGGCCGGCGTACACTCGTGCGATACCTCGTTAACGGCCAGGGATGACGGATGCGAGACGCCTATCGGCGCCCCCGGCGCCTTCCACCACTCATCGTCATGGCGCTACTGTTCCAGCTGCTCCTGCTGCTGGCCGGTGGCGCTATCCTGCTGTTTGGCCCCGGCGGCTCGGCAGCCTGGCTGATGGCCCTGCTGCTGGTTGCGAGCCTCAATCTGATGCTGGTGGTGCTGCAGCCCTGCGGCTGGACGAGCGACCCGCAAGCCGATCTGCCCGCCGAGGCCCCCGAGCAACGCCGGCTCGTGCGCGACTCGGTGGCCGAGCCCTCGGCGGTCGAGGAGCGGTTGCGGCGTCGGGTGAGCGACCTGGAAGACGACCTCGCACACCGTGAGCAGCGACTCAGCCGCCTGGCGGCCGGACGCGAGAGAGCTCGCGAGGAGTCCCGGCTCAAGTCGGACTACCTGACCCTGATGAGCCGCGAACTGCAGCGGCTACGCCTGCGTATCGATCAACTGGCCGGCGAGCAGGCGCCGACCCCGGAGGCCGGTCTGCGCATGGCCAGTGAGCTGCGCGAGCGTCTTGCCGACCTTGGCGAGCTGCTCGAGGGGCTGGCCGGTGAGCGCGAGCCGCCGTCGCCGCGTCCGGCCGAGCGCCCGGGGCGGGTTCTGATCGTCGACGATGGCCCGGTCAACCTGGTGCTGGCGCGTCAGGTGCTGGAGCGCGAGGGGCTCGAGGTCACCGCCGTGACCTCGGGGGCCGAGGCCCTGGCCCTGCAGGAGCAGGAGCACTTCGACCTGGTGCTGATGGATATCTTCATGGAGGGCATGGACGGCATGGAAGCGAGCCGGCGCTGGCGCGAGCAGGAGCGCGCGGGCCAGGTCGCCGCCGGCAGCGTACTGGTGGCGCTGACCGCCAATGCCAGCGATGCCGATCGCCGGCGCTTCGCCGAGGCCGGGCTGGACGACTTCCTGGCCAAGCCCTATCGCCCTCAGGAGTTGGTCGAACGGGTCACCCGCTGGCTGCCCGAACGCTTGGTGGAGGTTGGTGTCTTGTGAGCATGTTGTTGGTCTTCATCGGCTACCTGGCGTTGGGTGCCGTCGCCGGGACGCTGGCCGGCCTGTTCGGCGTGGGTGGCGGGTTGATCATCGTGCCGGCGCTGGTCTTCGCCTTCGGCCTGCAGGGCGTGCCCGCGGAGGTCACCATGCACCTGGCGGTGGGCACGTCGCTTGCCACCATCGTGGTCACCGGCGCCTCCTCGGCCTGGGGCCATTATCGCCGCGGCAGCATCCATCGCCAGTGGTTCCTGTCGCTGTTGCCCGGGCTGCTGCTGGGAGCTGTGGCCGGGGTGTTCGTCGCCGATGGGCTCTCCGCGGGCAGTCTCGGCACCCTGTTCGGTATCTTCGTGCTGGTGATGGCGGTGCGCATGGCGCTCTCCCGCGGGCCGCGCCTCGGCAGCGTGGCACCGGGGCGGGCGGTGATGGCCGCCGCCGGCGGGGTGATCGGTGGCGTCTCGGCGCTGTTCGGTATCGGCGGAGGCACCCTCTGCGTGCCCTGGCTGACCCGTTGTGGCGCGCCGCTGACCCAGGCCGTGGGTACCTCCGCCGCCTGCGGCATTCCCATCGCCCTGTTCGGGGCGGCTACCTTCATGGTGCTGGGTTGGGGCAATGCCCTGCTGCCCGCCGGCGCCGTGGGCTTCGTGATGTCGCCGGCCCTGCTGGGTATCGTGTTGGCCAGCGTTCCCTGTGCCCGCCTCGGGGTGTGGCTCGCCCATCGCCTGCCGGCCAGGGTGCTGCGCCTGGCCTTCGCTGGCCTGCTGGCTGGTGTCGGCCTTACCTTCGTTCTTTAGCTTTAAGCTGTAAGCTATAAGCTTTAAGAAAAACCCAATGCCGTCAGTCTTGGTGGCGAAATTCTACGCGGCCTACGGCTATATAAGGACTCGCATGCTCAGCTATCCCGACATCGACCCCGTAGCGATCTCTCTGGGCCCCTTCCAGGTGCACTGGTATGGCCTGATGTATGTGGTGGGCTTCGTCGCCGCCTGGTTCCTGGGGCGTCGTCGCGCCGCGCGCATCGGCCTTACCCCCGACGATATCGGTGACCTGCTGTTCTACGCCGCCCTGGGCGTGGTGCTGGGCGGCCGGCTGGGCTATGCGCTCTTCTATGGCCTCGACCAGTGGCTGGCCGACCCATTGTGGATCGTGCGGGTGTGGGATGGCGGCATGAGCTTCCACGGTGGCCTGCTCGGTGTGCTGATCGCGGCCTGGTGGTTCGCCAAGAAGAAGCAACTGGCCTTCTTTACCCTCACCGACTTCGTCGCCCCGCTGGTGCCCATCGGTCTGGGGGCCGGGCGCATCGGCAACTTCATCAACCGCGAACTGCCTGGGCGCGTGACCGAGATGCCCTGGGGCATGCCGTTCCCCGGCCTCGGGCCCGAGCCGCGTCACCCCAGCTCGCTCTACGAGGCGCTGCTGGAGGGCGCGGTGCTGTTCGTGGTGCTGTGGTTCGTTACCGCCACCCCGCGCCGCCGTGGCCTGGCTTCGGGACTCTTCCTCGCACTCTATGGTGCCTTCCGCTTCCTGGTCGAGTTCTACCGCCTGCCGGATGCCCATATCGGCTACCTGGCCTTCGGCTGGTTCACCATGGGCATGCTGCTGACGCTGCCGATGATCGCCGGTGGCCTGGCGCTGATCGCCTGGTCGCGCCGCCAGCCCGTCGATGCCCGTATCGGCACCCCGTAGGAGAGCGATTTATCGCGCGATACGCTAGAATTCGCTCCCTGCATTCATCAGCCAGAGAACACCGTGACCGACGAAACCCTGCCCGCCCTGGAACAGCCCTACCTCGACCTGATGCGCCAGGTGCTCGACTACGGCGTCGAGCGCGATGACCGCACCGGGGTGGGCACGCGCTCGATCTTCGGCCACCAGATGCGCTTCGACCTGGCCCGTGGCTTTCCGCTGCTGACCACCAAGAAGCTGCACACCCGCTCGATCTTCCACGAGCTGCTGTGGTTCCTGGCCGGCGACACCAATATCGCCTACCTGAAGGAGCACGGCGTGCGGATCTGGGACGAGTGGGCCGACGAGAACGGCGACCTCGGCCCGATCTACGGCTACCAGTGGCGTAGCTGGCCCGATCCGCGCGGCGGCCATGTCGACCAGATCGCGGGTCTGCTCGAACAGCTGCGGGTGAATCCCCGCTCGCGGCGGCTGATCGTCTCCGCCTGGAATCCCGCCCAGGTCGACGAGATGCAGCTGCCGCCGTGCCACTGCCTGTTCCAGTTCTACGTAGCCGAGGGGAAGCTCTCCTGCCAGCTCTACCAGCGCAGCGCCGATATCTTCCTGGGGGTACCCTTCAATATCGCCAGCTACGCGCTGCTGACCCAGATGATCGCCCAGGTGGCGGGTCTCGAACCCGGCGAATTCATCCACACCCTGGGTGATGCCCACCTCTACCTGAACCATCTGGAGCAGGCCGAAGAGCAGCTGTCTCGCACCCCTCGACCGGCCCCCCGGCTGGTGCTCGACCCGAGCATCGATGACCTGTTCGCCTTTGGCATCGAGCATATCGCCATCGAAGGCTACGATCCCCATCCGCATATCAAGGCCGAGGTGGCGGTATGAACCAGTCAGACCTCCTGAGCGATGACACCCTCGTTCCAGTGGCCATGATCGCCGCCATGGATCGTCGGCGGGTGATCGGCGTCGATAACCAGCTGCCCTGGTACCTGCCCGAGGACCTCAAGTTCTTCAAGCGCATGACCCAGGCCAAGCCGCTGGTGATGGGGCGCAAGACCTTCCAGTCCATCGGCCGGCCGCTGCCCGGGCGGCTCAATATCGTGGTCACCCGCGACACCGGGTTCGCCCACGACGGCGTGCGGGTCTGCCACGACCTGCCCTCCGCCCTGGCGCTGGCCGACCAGCAGGCCACCATCGACGGGGTGGAGGAGATCATGGTGATGGGCGGCGCCGAGATCTACGCCCAGGCGCTGCCGCATGCCAGCCGCCTCTACCTCACCGAGGTGGCGATTGAGGTGGCGGGCGATGCCCACTTCCCCGAGCTCGACCCCGCCGAGTGGGAGGAGGTGCAGCGCGTGCCGGGCAACCCCGCCGAGGGCCAGCCTGCCTACGACTTCGTCGAGTATCGCCGCCGCGAGGGCTAGCGCCGCGCGGCTGTCGGTGGCTAACGACATTTGTCACGCGCCGGCATCTGGCACAGACTGCATGGCAGTGTCCGTTTCACGCGCCTGGGAGGAGACCGGTTTGGCCGAGCAACGCCTACACTCGCTGCTGGATGCCCTGGACGGGCGAACCCGATCGCTGCTGCAGCACCTGGCCCTCGAGCGCGAGGCGCGCCGCCACGCCGAGGCCGTGCAGGGCGAGCTGGCCCAGCGCCTCGCCGAACTGGAGCGGCAACTGGCCGAGGCCGAGGCCACGCGCCTGGAACTCGACGAGGTGCGCCGCGAGCTCATGGAGGAGAATCGCGAGCTTGACGAGCAGAACAGCGAGCTGGAGGCCCACAACCGCCATCTCCACGAACGCCTGGCCGCCGGCGAGCCCGCCGAGGGCGGCTTCCGCCCCGGGCGCCGCTCCCAGGGCCTCTCGGCGCTGATCGGTCGGCGCCCCGCGCCGGCACCTGCCTCGGAAGCCCCCGTGGGAGCCCGATTCATCGGCGATAAGAGTGCCGCTGCTGGACCGGATGCTGATGCCAAGGGTGTCTCATCCCCTGTGGAAACCCGATCTGTTGGCGATCAGGCCACCTCAGCTGGCGCCGAGGGCTCGCCTGAATCGCCAAGCGCTCGCCAGGATTCCCTGGCCATCGGCGAGGCCCCTTCCCCCCAGGCACTGCTCGCCGAGTGGTACCAGCGCTACTCATCGACCTTCTTCAAGGGCCATACCCGGCCGCTCAAGGTCGGCATCCACGAGGAGCTGACCGCGCGCGAGCCCTGGTCCGAGAAGCTGGTGCGCCGGGCGCTGGCCTGCTACGTCAACCTGCCGCGCTACCTCAAGTCGGTGCGCGAGGGCGCCGAGCGCCTCGACCTGGCCGGCGAGCCGGCGGGGCGGGTGGATGCCGCGGCCGCCGAGCATGCCCACAAGAAGCTCGAGCGGCTGCAGGCCGAGCGCCGCCAGAAGGGCCGCCCGGCCCGGCAGCGCGGCAGGAAGGGGGAAGCCGCCAAGCGCGGCAAGCGCTCCGCCGAGGCACCCCGGCCTGACGCGGCCAGTACCGCCGCTCCCTCCTCGAACCGGGCTCCGGCCGCGGCCGAGGGTGCCGGACATGGCACCGCGCCGGGCCGGGAACCCGCCACCCTGGAAGAGAAGCTCTCCGCGCTGCTCGCCAAGCACAACCAGCGTTGATGCGCTGACTTGCTCTCGTCATATTCGCGGGGCATGATGAACTCGCCCGTGGCGCCAGGTGCCTGATTCGCTTGACGGATCGCCGTGGCTGGCCGAGCGGGTAGCGGGCACGCCGGGATGGCGCCCGAATCGCAAGGGCAGGAGGAGACGCGGGAGAACGGTGTTCGCAGCGAAGGAAAACAGTGTTTTTTCTTGTTGCGTTCCCGTATATCTCGGTATAGAGTTCTTCTTGCGAGCATTGGACTATAACAAGGCTTTGCCGAGGTCCGGCTCGCGCGCTGCCACCTCCCGGGAGGGAGCCTGCAGGCACGAGAACCGGCACCAAGACCGGCCAAGCCCGCTGACCCGCTCACCAAGAACGGGCAGCCACGATCGAAACAGCAAGCTAGTCAATAAGGAACCATCGCAATGAAAAAGACACTGTTAGCGACTGCTATCGCCGGTGCCCTGGCCGCTTCCGGCGCCCAGGCCGCCACCATCTACAACGAAGATGGCACCAAGTTGGATCTGTATGGCAACATCCAGTTGGCCTACTCGTCTGTAGAAAATGGTGAGGGCAGCACCGAGGATGAACTGTTCGACAACGGTTCTACCGTGGGTATCAACGCTTCTCACATGATCACGCGTGACCTGACAGCCTACATGAAGGCAGAGTGGGAGCACGATGTTGATGAAGCTAAAATCGATGACGGTATTGAAAACGGTGATCAGGCCTACGTTGGTGTTAAGGGCAACTTTGGTGACCTACGCGTTGGTTCTTGGGACCCGATAATTGATGACTGGGCACAAGATAAAATCACCAACAACGAGTTCGTTGACGTTTCAGACTCCTCTACTGATGCTGCTGGCCTTGCTAGTGCAGCCGGCTTCAGCTCTATCGACCGTGAAGGCGACAAGGTTCAATACGCCTCGCCAAGCTTCGGTGGCTTCGACTTTGCATTGGGTGTCCAGTACAAAGGTGATGCAGAAGACGAGTCTGGCTTCTCGCCTGTTGAAGATGGCTATACTTCTCAAGACGATGAAGCTGCCTTCTTTGGTGGCGTTCGCTACACCGTTGGTGGTCTCCAGCTGGCAGCAATCTATGATTCCCTGGATAACTACACGTTCGAAAGCGCTGCAGGTGATCTGGAAGCAGAAGCATACGCACTAAGCGCAGTTTACGGTTTTGGTGCTACTACGCTGGCCGCTAAGTACGAGCGTACTGATCTAGATTATGGCAGCGATGACGGTGAAGTGGACCGTTACGGCCTAAGCGCCCGTCATGGCTTCAACTTCGGTGACGTTTACGGTGGTTACCAGTTTGTAGATGCCCAAGACGCTGCTTACATTGTTGATGACAACGCGGGTACTTTTAACAACGCGGGCACTCTCGATACAGGTGGTGATGAAGAGTATAACGAGTTCCTGATCGGTGCTACCTACAACCTCAGCGCCAGCATGTACCTTTGGGCGGAAGCCGGCGTTTATGATCGTGAAGAAGACGCAGATGACTTCGTTGCTACAGGTGTTCTTTACAGCTTCTAAATCTTGTTCCTCGCGAACAAAGCTGTAATGATCGAAGCCGGCCCTTTGGGTCGGCTTTCTTGTATGCGGATTTTATTGGGTATCAAAGGAGAATAGTCATGGTCAATCGGTATGTGATCGGCCTCGGCGTAGTGCTGGTAACCACCAGTTTGCCGCTATGGGCGCAAAGCCCTGCCGAGCAGCGTAGTCTTGAGGCTGCTAGTCAGGTGGACATTTCAAAGTTCCTTTCTTCACAAACCGACGCGCGCAGCCGTACTTTTCCTTTTCGTGGCGAGCACACCCATACCTTTACGGTGACTGACACCGGGCAGTATCAGTTAGTCAGCAATCCCGTGGGAGGGGATAGCGATTATCGTATTTCCGCCTCGCTAACCGATGAGCAGGGCAATGTGATTCGACAGGAAGATGCCTTCGGTCGTAGTGGTGGGCTGGAAATGACCGTGGAGTTGGAGCCAGGTGAGTACACGCTTGCTACCGAGGCGCGTAAGATGGGATCAGCCAACTCTGGTGCGAACGGCTATTTGATTCAAGTAGTAGGGCTGGATGCGTCAGGCAATCGCGTAGCGCAAGGCGAAAGCGGCATTGATGATGGCGATGATGCCATTTTTGGTCAGGCAGGCGACACGGGTTCAGTGTTTGTTAGGCCGGGAGCTGCATCGGTGGCTCTTGGCAGCGACAAGCGCGGCAGTGAACAACAGGCCGCATCGGAAACGCTTGCTCAGCAAACAGATGACGCAGGCGGCAGTGATGATACGCTCGATACCATTCTGGCCGACGTGCGGATTGCCTTTGAGGGTGAGGTTGTCACCTTTACGCTCGATGAGCCAAGCAACGTTCAGATTGACAGCTCTACCTTTCCAGGCAACGAAGGTAGTTACCGCCTAGAAGCGCGTTTACTGGATGCTCAAGGTAACGTGGTCGCACAAGACCAGGGAACGGCTGTCGCGGGCGATTTTGCTATCAGCCAACAGTTAGAGCCCGGTGAGTACCGCGTATGGGTGGATGGGCGTCGGATCGGGTCGGCCCATGGGCGCGATTCGACCTACCAATTGCGTGTTGAAGTTATGCAATAACCCCGTATTGTGATTGCTTTTCGTCTTGATGGTACAGGGGAAGCCCAGTCACGCTGGGGCCGAGGGTGCCGGCGAGGGCTTCGATGGCGACGTCGACATGACCACCGAGTGGCCCCCGGCCGCTATCGCATTCGCGTGCAGGGCCAGAAGTTCGGGTCAGCCAGGACGGGTGTGAACAACTACGAACTCAAGGTGCAGCAGCTGGATCGTCGGTAGGGCTCGGCCCTCGGGTCCCGCATTCCGCCATTCGATCGGGACCACCAAAAAGCGCCCCGGCCAGTCTCTGGTCGGGGCGCAATCGATCGAACCTTCTCTTCTGTTCAGGCCGTCATCATCGGGCCGTCATCCGAGAGCTCAGAAGCTGTACTTGACCATGCCCTGCAGGCGCACCGCGTCGCCGTCGCGGCCGTCGACCACCTCGCGGGTATGGTAGGCCGCCTCGATGCCGTAGCTGACGCGCTGGATCGGTGACCAGATGTAGTTCAGGTGTACCGCCTCGAACTGCTCGTTGGCGCCTTCCACCCCAGCAATACCAGCTTCGCGGGCATCATCCAGATCCGCCTTGGAGATACCGTAGCCCAGGTTGATGGCACCGGGGCCAGCAGCCAGGCTCATGCCCACGTTGGCACCCCAGGCCTCGATGGTCTCGATGCTGTCGCCCTCCAGGTAGGCAGGCGCTGAGGGGTTGTTCTGCATATATTCGCCGATGCCGTCCCCCCAGGTCAGCGCGCCTCGCAGGGTCAGCGTTTCGGTGGCGGGATAGCGAGCCGCCAGGTTGAGGCCATAGCCGGTGGCGTTGTCATCGACGCCGTTGACCTCTTCGACTTCCAGCTGGCGGGCCATGGCAGAGGCGGAGTAGTGCAGGCCGGCGGCCTGGTTCTGATAGCGCAGAGTCAGATCGGGCAGGCCGGTCTTGGCGCCTTCATGCTCGGTGTAGATGCCGCGGTTGGGGTTGAAGCTGGAAGCGACGCCGTCCCGGTAGTCTTCCGGATCCGGATTCTCCAGGGCGACGTGCCAGTTGTTGAAGGAGTAGCGCAGCTGCGCCTTGCGGCCCACCTTGCTCTGGCCCGGCTGGGGCGCCAGGTCGATGGTCGGAGTCTTGCCCAGCAGGCTGCCGAAGTTGGTCCAAGTCTTGCCCGCCGTGATGCCGTTCCAGCTGCCGAAGGCGTGACGCAGGCGCAGGTCGCCGCCTTCCGGGGCGTTGTCGAACCAGTCCACCTCGACCAGGGTAGTCAGCTGGCTGCCGCCCACGGGGGTGGCGGTCTTGAAGCCCAGGCGGCTCTGATAGGCATGCAGGGTGGTATGGCCGTCGCTGCCCTCCTGGCCGTCGATCAGGATACGCGGCCGCGCGGCCAGGTCGCCGAGCTCGTTGTCGACGTCGTAGATCATGTCCAGCTTGGCGTAGCCGTAGACGCTGGCCTTGGTGTCGCCGACCTCGAAGTCGACGGCGTGGGAGGCTGAGGCGATGGCCAGCGCCAGGCTGCTGCCGGCGAGCAGCGTGGCGTGCTTGAGGCGGATGGGAGCGATCATTGGCTTTTCCTTCTTGCGGGACGCCCGGTGGGCGGAAGCGGCTCGGCAGCGCTGGCGGGTTCCCTCGATGATTCCGCTTGCCGCCGATGGTTGTCATGCTAACCACCCCGGCCCCCAGGGCCCACCGCCATGGGGCGGGAAAAGCTTGATATGGGTCAAGGCTTGGGAAGATCCGGGGATCCCCGTGATTTTCGTGGAAAATCCTGTTGCAGCGAGGGGTTAAGAAGGAATTAACGCCATGCCGTGGGTCATGGAGATGACGGGAAGGGGGCTGGTTAAACCAAAAAGCCCGGGCCAGTGGCCGGGGCGGAAGGATCGAAGCGTTCTGCTTGTACTGTCGGTGCTATCACCATGATGGCGGGGCGCGCCCCGCCAGCGGTCGGTGGCTTAGAAGCTGTACATCACCATGCCCTGAAGGCGAGTGGCGTCGCCATCGTCGCCACCCTTGGTCTCGCGGCTGGCCCAGCTGGCCTCGATGCCGTAGCTGATACGTTCGGCCGGCGACCAGATATAGTTCAGGTAAGCGGTCTCGAAGGTATCGTTGTAATCGACGGTGTCACCTGTTCCATCTGTGTAGTAGTCAGCATCGTCCAGATCGACAGTGGCAACATTGTAGGAGGCGTTAATGGCGCCGGGGCCGACCTTGATGCTGGCACCAAGGGTGCCGCCGGTACTCTCTACAGTTTCCATATCCCCGTTTGCATCGAGGTAGGCCGCGTGAGTAGAGCTATTCGGCGGTAAGTTCTTCGGGCTAACGTTCATGTAGCCGCCGATACCATCGCCATGGGTTACGCCGGCACGAAGTGTCACGGCCTCGGTAACATCCATGGCGGCTTCCAGAGCCACGCCCCAGCCAAAGGCGGAGTCGTCATCGACGGTGGCAGCGGTATCAGCATCGGCATCGTATTCGAGCTGGCGCAGCACCTGGTCCTCGTCATCGCCCACCAGCATCAGGCGCTGGCCGGCGGAGCAGGCCTATGTCGTCGTCCGTCGCTGGAAGGAGGGGCGCCAGAAGGCACTGTTTCCTGTCGACACCATCATCCTGGTGTCTCGGGATGATCTGCCGCTGGCCGAGCTTGTCGCCCGGCACCGCGGCAAGTAGTCCACAACCGGTCTTGAGCCAGCGGGATCGCGATCCTGGCAGCCAGGATCGCCAGGTCCCTCTGCGCGACTGGCGGCACTGCAGCCAGCAAGGGCGTCGTCAGACGCCAAGACGGCACGTTAATGCTCGCCATCGAGCCCGCTGACGACGACATTCGGGAGATCGACCACCCGATCCCAGTGGTCGAACGGTTCTATCACTGCTATCCGGGGATTAGGAGGGGTGGCGCCCCCATCAGGATTCGAACCTGAGACCTTCCCCTTAGGAGGGGGACGCTCTATCCAGCTGAGCTATAGGGGCGCTGCGGGGCAGCATTATAGGGAAACCGGCCGCGGAGGGGAACCGGTGACACCGGGCGGATGCGGGCATGAGCCCGATGCGGCTTGCGGGTAGAATGCCGGTATCACCGTTCAAGGTAGCCCGATGACCACGGCCGCGTCCCCGCTCTCCGCCCATGGCGACCGCCACTTCGATGGCCTGGCCGACAAGTTCGCCGCGAGCCTCTATGGCGGTGCGCGCGGCGAGCTGCGCCTGGCGCTGCTCGACCGCCTGCTGCCGGAGGTGCTCGACCTCGCGGGCCAGCCGGTGCTCGACGTGGGCGGCGGCCTGGGGCAGCTGGCGGCGTGGTTCGCCGGGCGCGGCCATCCGGTCACCCTCGCCGAGCCCTCCCTGGAGATGCTGGCGCATGCCCGGGAGGCGCTCCTGGCAACATCGGGTGAACGCGAGGTCACCTTCCTGCCGGTGCCGCTGCAGGCGCTGCCCGAGAAGGCCCCGGGCCCCTGGTCGCTGATCGCCTGCCATGCGGTGCTGGAGTGGCTGGGCGACCCGCGGGGTGCACTCGCCACCCTGGCCGGGCTGCTGGCGCCAGGCGGCCAGCTCTCGCTGATGGTCTTCAACCGCGACGCGCTGCGCTTCTCCAACGTGGTCAAGGGTAACCTGGAGAAGGCCCTGGCCGACCGCCTGGAGGGCAAGGGGCGGCGCCGGCGGCTGACGCCGATCTCGCCGTTGACCCATGCCCAGCTCATGGCCTGGAGCGAAGAACTGGGCCTGGAAGTGCGCAGCGTGGCCGGCGTGCGGGTCTTCCACGACTACCTGCGCCAGCCGCCGCAGAGCGACGCCGACCGTGAGCGGCTGTTCGAGCTCGAGTGGCGCTACTGCCGGGCCGAGCCCCACTGGCGGCTGGGCCGCTACCTGCTCTACACCCTGGTGCGCCCCGACGCATCGCCTTCCCCCGCCGAGGAGCCCCTGTGATGACATACCCGACCCCGCCTGCCGAGAGCCCGGTCTGCCAGCTGCTGGAACGCCAGGCCGCCGACTATCGCGGCTGGTGGTGGGTGGCGCCACCCCATGATGCCTGGCTGGCCTCGGGGCAGGGCGTGGCGGTCAGTGCCGACCTGGCGGTGCGCCAGGCGTGGCAGGCCGCCGGGCGCACGGCGCTCTCTCCCCTGGCGGCCGGGTTGCCGGCCGGTGAGGCCTCGCCACCCGGGGCGGTGCTGTTCTGGCCCAAGAGCCATGCACTGGGCGAGTGGTGGCTGCTGTGGCTCTGCGCCACCCTGCCGGAGGGCACGCCCCTGCAGCTGGTGGGAGAGAACCAGGGCGGCATCAGGCGGGTACTCAAGGTCCTGGCCGCGCTGGGGCTGGGGTGTCGCAAGCTCGACAGCGCCCGGCGCTGCTCGCTGTTCGAGACGCGTCTCGGCCGCGTGGGCATCGACCCCGAGGCGGCCTGGACCTCCTTCGAGGTCGAGCTGGACGGCGAGCGGCTGGCCCTGGCGAGCCACCCCGGGGTGTTCGGCCACGGCAAGCTGGATGACGGCACCCGGCTGCTGATCGAGACCCTGGCGGGGGAGGGAAAGTCGTCCGTCGATGTTCTCGATATGGGCTGTGGCGACGGCATCCTGGCCGCCTGGCTGGCGCGGCGCGGTGCCCGGGTGACCGCGGTGGATGTCAACGCCTTCGCGGTGGAGGCGACCCGGCGCAGCCTGGCGGCCAACGGCCTCGACGGCGAGGCCTTGCCTGGAGAAACGTTAGAGAGCGACGTCTACTCGGCGCTGGGGGGGCGCACCTTCGAGGCCATCGTCAGCAACCCGCCGTTCCACCAGGAGCGCGCCATCGACTACGGCCCCGCGGCGCGACTGATCGAAGAGGCCCCGGCGCACCTTACCCCCGGCGGCCAGCTGGTCATCGTCGCCAACGCCTTCCTGCCCTACCCGGATCGGCTGGAGCGCGCCTTCGGCGGCTTCGAGATCCTCGCCGACGACCGCCGCTTCCGGGTCTACCGGGCGGTCAGGCGCTGAAAGGGCGGCCCCTCACTGCGTCGGATCGCGGTAGTCGATCTGGGTGATGATCCAGGTGGTCTCGCCACCCGGGGCGGCCACCGTCACCTCCTCGTCAAGGGGCTTGCCGAGCAGTGCCCTGGCCAGGGGCGAGTCGACGCTGATCCAGCGCTTGTCCGGGGCGATCTCGTCGTGGCCGACGATGCGGATCCTCATCTCCTCGCCTTCCTCGTCCTCCAGGGTGACGAAGGCGCCGAAGTAGACCCTGCCGGTATCCGCCGGCAGCCGGTCCACCACCGTCAGCTCGTCGAGGCGCTTGGTCAGGTAGCGGATGCGGGCGATGACCCGGTTGAGCTCCTTCTTGTTGTAGGTGTAGTCGGCGTTCTCGGAGCGGTCGCCCAGGGCGGCGGCCTCGCCCACCTTGGCGGAGAGGGCGGGGCGCTTGACCCGCGAGAGATGGTCGAGGATGCCACGCAGCCGCTCGGCGCCCTCGGCGGTGATCAGGTGGCTCTTGGGTTCCTGGCGCGGGTCCTTGGCCGGATCGCGCCAGCGGGTCATGTTGCGGCCTTTCATGCTATTCCTCTTGATCCGGGCTATGGCGGCGAACATACGCCATGGCGGCCAGGCGGCCAAGCCGCTAGCCAATCATTCAAACGTTCGTTACATTTCAGGGCGGGAGCACAATACCAACACCCCGAAGGAGATCTGATATGCCGCGTCGTCGTCTGCTGAATACCACCATGGGCCTGGGGCTGAGCCTCGGCCTCGCTGTCCTGCCGCTGGCCGCTGCCCATGCCTGGGAGGCCCGCGTGGAGGGCATGAAGAACCACTGGGAACGCCTGATTACCGAGCAGCCCGAGGGGCAGCGCGGCGATGGCTTGAAGGCCCTCGCCGGCCAGGCCGAGCGGCTGGTGGAGGCCAACCCCGGCGAGGCGGTGCCGCTGGTGTGGCAGGGCATCATCGAGGCCTCCTGGGCCCGCGAGCGCAGCGGCCTGGGGGCGCTCTCCAGCGCCAAGCGTGCCCGGGAGGCGCTGGAGCGCGCCGTCGAGCTCGATCCCCAGGGCCATAACGGCTCCGCCTACGTCACCCTGGGCGCCCTCTACGATCGGGTGCCGGGCGGCCTGCTTGGCTTCGGCGACAGTGAGGTCGCCGAGGCGATGTTCCAGCAGGCGCTGGCGATCCGCCCCGACGGCATCGATGTGCACTTCTATTACGCCGCCTTCCTCGAGGAGGAGGGTCGCCTGGAGGCCGCCCGCGAACACGCCCGCCGTGCGCTGGAAGGGCGGGCGCGTCCTGGCCGCCAGGCCTCCGACGAGGCGCTGCGCGAGCAGGCACGCGAGATGCTCGCCCGGCTCTGACGCCGCGGCGACGGTTGGCATCCTCGTCCCGGGTCACGATAATGGGCGTCTTTGCGCCAGCGGAGGCCGCCATGAGTGACACGCCAGAGGTACCCGACCCGGCAACGGCGGCGCCCTTCACCCGCGCCGATGTGGAACTGCTGGAGCGGCGCTGCCTGCACCAGGGCTTCTTTCGGCTCGAGGAGCTGCACCTGCGCCACCGCCTGTTCGAGGGCGGCTGGAGCCAGCCCATGGTGCGCGAGGTGCACCATCGCCATGACGCCGTGGGGGTGCTGCTCTACGACCCCGAGCGCGACGCCGTGGCGCTGGTGGAGCAGTTCCGCGCCGGCGCCCTGGAGGACCCCGACTCGCCCTGGAAGCTCGAGGTGGTGGCGGGGCTCGTCGAGCGTGGCGAGAGCCCCGCCGAGGTGGCGCGCCGTGAGGCGCTGGAGGAGGCCGGCTGCGAGGTGGGCGAGCTCATCGAGCTTCACACCTACTACCCGAGCCCCGGGGCCTGCGACGAGCGGGTCACTCTCTACTGCGGCCTGATCGACAGCCAGGGCCTCGGTGGGGTGCATGGCCTCGACGAGGAGCACGAGGACATCCGCGTGCAGGTGATGCCGTTTCTGCGCGCCTGGGAACTCCTACAGGCGGGACGACTCGACAATGCCATGTGTCTGATCGCCTTCCACTGGCTGGCGGGCGAACGGGCCTCATTGCGAGCAAGGAGGTAGCGTGCCGAATCGAAGCGCCTACGTGACCGACCTGAAGGGCCTGCAGGGCGAGTGCAGCGCCAACTACCTGCGCCTGACGCGCCTGCTGGGCGACCTGGAGGCCGGCGAGACTCGCGAGGTGGAGCTGGTGAGCCACGGCCGCCGGGTGGGGGAGCTGTGCCTGAAGCTGCAGGAGCGCGCCCCCTACACCAGCATCGTGAGGGTCTCCCAGCGCGGCATCCTGGATGCCTACCTGGAGACGCCGCGCATGCGGGTGCATCTCTACCACGACGTGCGCATGGCCGAGGTCACCGATTTCCAGCGGCGCCGCCACTTCCACGGTCGCTACCGCTACCCCAACGCCCAGATGCACCAGCCCGACGAGAAGCTGCAGCTCAACCGCTTCCTCGGCGAGTGGCTGGAGCACGGCCTGGCCCATGGCCACTCCCTGGACCTGCCCGAGCTTCCCTGACTGAAGCCCTGAAGCTCTGCCCTGAAATATTGCTCTGAAGTGCTGCCCTGAAGCGTCGCCGCGAAACTGCCTCCCGGATTCGCCCTGAGCCATTGATGCCCCCGGAGTCCTGCCATGCCCCGCCTGATCCAGATCAGCGACTGTCACCTGTGTGCCGACCCTCGGGCCCGCGGCCGGCGCGGTGTTCCGCTGCGCCAGCTGGAGGCGGTGGTGGCGGCCGTCAACCATGAGCGGCCGGATCGGGTGCTGGTCACCGGGGACATCAGCAACGACGACAGCCCCGCCTCCTACGCCCTGGCCAGGCGCACCCTGGACACCCTCGAGGCCCCCTGGGAGTGGCTGCCCGGCAATCACGACGTGATCGAACCCATGGCCGCCACCCGGCCATTGCCGGCGGAGCTGACACTCGGCAACTGGCGCATCCTGCTGCTCGATACCCACCTGCCCGGCAAGCCCCATGGCGAGCTTGGCGAGGCGGCCCTGAAGGCCCTGGCCCGGCGCCTCGCCGCCGGCCCGGAGCGCCCGGTGCTGATTGCCATGCACCATCCTCCCGTGGCGGTGGGTTCGGCCTGGCTCGATGCCATCGGCCTGCACCACGCCGAGGCCCTCTGGGCGACGCTCGCCCCCTTTCCCCAGGTGAAGGCGATCCTCTGCGGCCATGCCCACCAGGCCTTCGCCACTCGCCGTGCGGTGGGGGGGCGCTCCATACCGGTCTACGGCTGCCCCTCGGTCACCGACCCCTTCCTGCCCGGCAGCGAGACCTTCGCCGTGGATCCGGTCACCCGGCCCGGCTTCCGGGTCTTCGAACTGGGGGAGGGCGAGGTCGAGACCCGGGTAGAACGCGTCGATATCTCCAAATAAGTTATAAAAAGATAGTCATTAATTCTTTTGGGTTATTATAGGCCCGGCGTTACCCTGCTGGCATCACGTACTCCACGTCATGCGAGGTAGCCGGCCATGACTCTGCTTCACGCCCCCCGACGCACGGCGTCGCTCCAGGCGAACGACGCCCCGGTCGCCGCCGATCCGCGGCGGCTGACCCACCTCAAGCAGCTCGAGGCGGAGTCGATCCATATCATCCGCGAGGTGGTCGCCGAGTTCGACAACCCGGTGATGCTCTACTCCATCGGCAAGGACTCCTCGGTGATGCTGCACCTGGCGCGCAAGGCCTTCTACCCCGGCCCGCCGCCCTTCCCGCTGCTGCACGTCAACACCACCTGGAAGTTCCGCGAGATGATCGCGTTCCGCGATGCGATGGCCGCGGAGTCCGGCATGGAGCTGATCGAGCACATCAACGAGGAGGGGCGGGCCGCCGGCATCAACCCCTTCGACCATGGCTCCAGCGGCTACACCGACGTGATGAAGACCCAGGCCCTCAAGCAGGCGCTGGACAAGTACGGCTTCGACGCCGCCTTCGGCGGGGCGCGCCGCGACGAGGAGGCCAGCCGCGCCAAGGAGCGGGTGTTCTCCTTCCGCGACAGGTTCCACCGCTGGGACCCCAAGAACCAGCGCCCGGAGCTGTGGAACCTTTACAACGCCCGGGTCAACAAGGGCGAGTCGATCCGTGCCTTCCCGCTCTCCAACTGGACCGAGCTGGACATCTGGCAGTACATCCACCTCGAAGGCATTCCCATCGTGCCGCTCTACTTCTCGGCGCCGCGTCCGGTGGTGGAGCGTGACGGCATGCTGGTGATGGTCGACGACGAGCGCCTGCCCCTCGAGGAGGGTGAGGTGCCCGAGGAGCGCTCCGTGCGCTTCCGCACCCTGGGCTGCTACCCGCTCACCGGGGCGGTGGAGTCCACCGCCGCTACCCTGCCCGAGATCATCCAGGAGATGCTGCTGACCCGCACCAGCGAGCGCAGCGGCCGCGCCATCGACCACGACCAGGCCGGCTCCATGGAGAAGAAGAAGCGCGAGGGCTATTTCTGATGTCACACCAATCGAGCCTTATTGCCGACAATATCGAGCAGTACCTGCACGAGCACGAGAACAAGGACCTGCTGCGCTTCATCACCTGCGGCAGCGTCGATGACGGCAAGTCGACCCTGATCGGCCGGCTGCTCCACGACTCCAAGATGATCTTCGACGATCAGCTCGCGGCGATCACCCAGGCCTCGAAGAAGAGCGGTACCACCGGCGAGGAGGTTGACCTGGCGCTGCTGGTCGACGGCCTGCAATCCGAGCGCGAGCAGGGCATCACCATCGACGTGGCCTACCGCTTCTTCTCCACCGACCGGCGCAAGTTCATCATCGCCGACACCCCGGGGCATGAGCAGTACACCCGCAACATGGCCACCGGCGCCTCCACGGCGAGCCTGGCGATCATCCTGATCGACGCGCGGCACGGCGTGCAGACCCAGACCCGGCGTCACAGCTTCATCGCCGACCTGCTGGGCATCCAGCACCTGGTGGTGGCGATCAACAAGATGGACCTGGTGGACTACTCCAGGGAGCGCTTCGAGGCGATCGTCGCCGAGTACCGGGAGCTCGCCGAGAAGCTCGATGCCCGCGATATCCGCTTCGTGCCGATCTCGGCGCTGGAGGGTGACAACGTGGTCAACCGCAGCGAGCGAACCCCCTGGTACGAGGGGCCGGCGCTGCTCGAGCTGCTGGAGACGGTGGAGGTGAGCCGCGACCGCAACCTCACCGACCTGCGCCTGCCGGTGCAATACGTCAACCGGCCGGACCTCGACTTCCGCGGCTATGCCGGCACCCTGGAGGCGGGCCTGCTGCGGCCCGGCCAGGCGATCAAGGTGTTGCCCTCGGGCCAGCGCTCCCGGGTCGAGCGCATCGTCACCTGGGACGGCGACCTGGAGGAGGCCTTCCCCGGCCAGGCGATCACCGTGACCCTGAGTGATGAGATCGATATCTCCCGTGGCGACTGGATCGTCGCCGACGACGCCGAGGTGGCGCTCTCCCATGCCTTCGAGGCGGACATCGTGTGGATGCACGAGACGCCGCTGGTGCCGGGGCGCCAGGTCGACATCCGCCTGGCCGGCCGCTCGGTGGCGGGGCAGGTGAGCGCCATCGACTACCAGGTGGACGTCAACAGCCTCGCGCAACATCCGGCCGAGCGCCTCGAGCTCAACGCTATCGCCCGCTGCCGGGTCGAGCTCACCGCCGAGATACCGCTGGACGAGTATGCGACTAGCCCCGGCACCGGCAGCTTCATCGTCATCGACCGGCTCTCCAACGTCACCCTGGGGGCGGGCATGATCCGCAGCGTGGTCGAGGGCGACGCGCCGCGTGTCGGCGAGGTGGACTGGGCCGGCTTTGAGGTCGAGCTCAACGCCCTGGTGCGCAAGTACTTCCCGCACTGGGAAGCCAAGGACATTCGCGAGCTGTTGAAATAATCTCAGCCCCGAGCTACTGCACCTGAGTAGCAGGAGCTCGGGGCTGTTCCGTCGACAAGCCTGCGAGGAGGCGCTGTGAACCCCTCCATGGGCGCTACCGATGCCCTGCTGCGCTTCTCGCGTCCCGCTCCGCTTGCAGGTCCGGTGCTGGCCATCCATGGCCAGCCCGTTCGGAGCAGTGCTCCTCACCCCTGGCATAGGACCTCCTCTTCGGCTTGTCCCCGGCGCCCCTCGCTGTGCTGTTGCAAGGTGCGGAGTACGGAAACCGGCTCTGTTAGGCTGTGTCCAATGCCTCATCGCCTTCGGAGCCGCCTTCGATGCTCGTGATCGCCGTCATCCTGCTGCTGGCTATCTTCCTGTTGCCCAATGTCTGGGCCCGCTGGGTGCTCAGGCGTCACGCCCGTGGCCGCGACGACTATCCCGGCACCGGGGCGGAGCTGGCCGATCACCTGCTGCGCCGGCTGGGCATCGAGGGGGTCAGGGTGGAGCGCACCGACCAGGGTGACCACTACGACCCCGAGGCGCAACGGGTGCGGCTCTCGCCGTCGGTGCATGACGGGCGCTCGCTCACCGCGGTGACGGTGGCGGCCCACGAGGTGGGGCATGCCATCCAGCATCACAACGGCTATGCGCCGCTGCTGGCGCGTTCACGTCTGGTCGCGGTGGCGCAGAAGGCCGAGAGGCTCGGTGCCCTCTTGATGATGGCCGCCCCCTTCCTGTTCCTCCTCACCCGCCTGCCCGGCGGGCTGGCCATCGTGGTGGCGGCGGCGGTGGTGAGCTTCGGCACCGCCGCCCTGGTGCACCTGGTGACCCTGCCGGTGGAGTTCGACGCCAGCTTCCAGCGCGCCCTGCCGCTGCTCAAGGAGTACATCCCGCCCTACGACATGCCTGGCGCCCGCCATGTGCTCACCGCCTGCGCCTTCACCTATGTGGCGGCGTCGCTGGCCAGCATCCTCAACCTGGGCCGCTGGCTGGTGATCCTGCGACGTTGACACTCCTTCCTTTCGGGTATTATGAGGTGTTACTTGGGTGGAACATAAACGGAGATAGCGTATGCGAGTCCGTTTGCTGACGATCGGAAACTCGAGAATGGTTTTGCTTCCTGCCACCATCTTGGACGAGTTGGGAATACGCGATGAAGCAGAGGTATGTTGGGACGGAACTCGTCTTGTAGTGGAGCCGGTCAAGCAACTGCGCAGACACTGGTTCGATGGCTATTGCGTTACAGGAGAAGAGGAGGCTTATGAGGGCTCGACCTCAGTCGATGAAGATGAGTGGCAGTGGTAGTCTTTGAGTTGATTTGCGCTGGCGAGGCTGTATGCCAACCCTGCTGAGGGATGGTCCTTATCGTTTCTTCTTCTATAGCGATGAAGGCGATCCTCGAGAACCTGCTCATGTGCACGTTGCTGCCGGTGAGCAGGTAGCGAAGTTCTGGCTGGAGCCCGTTGAATTACAATCGAGCAAGCGCTTGCGTGCCCATGAGATTAACCAGTTACGAAAGCTGGTGGAGCGGCACCGAGATGAGTTCCTGGAGGCATGGTATGCACACTTTGAACCTTGAGTCCGAACCGATTGCCGTCGACGTGAGATTCACCGCGGATGCCTTCCACGTCACACTGGAAGATGGTCGGGAGCTGTCTATCCCTCTGGCCTGGTTCCCTCGACTGCTGCATGGCACACCCGAGCAGCGTGTGCAGTGGGAGTTGATCGGACGGGGCGAGGGGCTGCATTGGGAAGCCCTGGATGAAGACATCTCCGTGGCTGGGCTGCTCGCCGGGCGTGGTGACCAGACACGACGTAGCAAGCCGGCCGCATGAGTATCAGAAAATCTCACGGTGAGCTTTTTGACCGGGAGATTAAGTACTAACCCGCCCGATTGGCGATGACCACCGCGCGGCGCGGGGCGGGATAGCCCTCGCGGGTCCGCGTCGGGTCCGCGGGGTCGAGGAAGTCGGCCAGGGACTGGAAGGTCATCCACTCGGTGGCGCGCTGCTCGTCCGTCGTGGTCACCGCCTCGTCCACCACCCGCACGTTGTCGAACCCGCAGCGCGCGAGCCACCCGCAGAGGGCGGCGGAGGAGGGCAGGAAGTAGACGTTGGGCATGGCGGCGTAGCGCTCCCCCGGCAGCAGTACCGTGCACTCGTCGCCCTCCACCACCAAGGTCTCCAGCACCAGCTCGCCGCCGGGGCGCAGGGCGTCCCTGAGCTGCAGCAGGTGCTCCAGGGGGGAGGGGCGATGGTAGAGCACCCCCATGGAGAACACCGTGTCGAAGCAGCCGAGCCCCTCTGGCACCGCCTCGATGCCCACCGGCAGGAAGTGGGTGCGATGGCCGTCGGCGTCGCCGACGAAGTGGCGCACCGCCCGGAACTGCCAGAAGAAGCGCGGCGAGGGGTCGATCACCAACACGAAGGCGGCACCCGCCCCGGCCATGCGCCAGCCGTGGTAGCCGCTGCCGCCCCCCACGTCCAGCACCCGCCGGCCGGCGAGCGGCGCCAGGTGCGGCGCGACGCGCTGCCACTTCCAGTCGGAGCGCCATTCGCTGTCGATATGGATGCCGGCAAGCGAGAAGGGCCCCTTGCGCCAGGGGGCGAGCTTGGCGAGCAGGTTCCCGGCCTGGCGGCGCCGGCTGTCGGAGAGCGTGACCTCGACGCTGACGGTGTCGGCGTCCAGCCGCACCCGGCGTTCGTCCGGCAGCGGGGGCAGCTTGGCCACCGCCTTCTCCCAGGCGGGCAGGTCGCCGAAGCGCCTGCGGTCGAGGCCGCTGGCGAGCTGCTCGGGGAGTCGGGCCAGCCAGGTCTCCAGGCCCTGGTCGAGGAAGGCGCGGTAGAGGTCGCGGTGTTCGGCGGGGATCGGCATGGCTCAGGCCTCCCGCGGCGTCGACGGGGCGCCCTCGAAGGCGGCGTCCTTGAACGCCTCACTCTTGAAGGCGACGACGGAGGCGAAGTTGAGCAGCTGGCACCAGGTGTGGCTGCGCGAGAAGCCGGCCCGGGCCAGGCGCGCATGGTGTTCGGCCAGGGTGTCGGGCACCAGCACGTTCTCCAGCGCCGTGCGCTTCTGGCTGATCTCCAGATCGCTGTAGCCGTTGGCGCGCTTGAAGTCGTGGTAGCGCTCCACCAGCCAGGCGTTCTCCTGCTCGTCCTCCGCGCGGATCTTCTCGGAGAGCACCAGCACGCCACCGGGTTCCAGCGCCGCGAAGAGCCGCGTCATCAGCGCCTCGCGGTCCTCCGGGGGCAGGAACTGCAGGGTGAAGTTGAGCACGATCATGCCCGCGGGGGCGTACTCCAGGGTGCGGATGTCGCCCTCGATCACCTCCATGGCATGCCCGGGACACTCGGCGGCCAGTGTCTCCCGGGCGCGGGCGACCATCGCCGGCGAGAGGTCCACGCCGGTGTAGCGGAAGGCATCGGGGCTCAGCCGGCCGGCCAGGGCCAGGCCGCCGGCGCCCAGCGAGCAGCCCAGGTCGTAGACCCGGGCGCCGTGGCGCAGGTGTCGGGCGGCGATCAGCCCCAGCATGCCGAGTATCTGGCCGTAGCCCGGCACCGAGCGCCGGATCATGTCGGGGAAGCAGGCGACGACTCGCTCGTCGAAGGAGAAGCGCGCCACCCGGTCGAGGGGTGTCGAAAAGATCGCGTCACGGTAAGATGCGTCACTCATCGTCGAGCCAGTCATGCAGGGAAATCCGTCATTCTACGTCGGGAAACAGGGCGGTGCACGGTAGCCCGTACCGCGGCGTCCAAGGAGGAACCATGATCGACCAGACCCCCGCCTGGCAGGTAGTGAAGGACCATGCCGAGACCCTGAAGCGTCACCATCTGCGCGAGCTGTTCGCGGCCGAAGCCGATCGCCAGCCGCGCTTCACCCGCCGTGCCGCGGGCCTGACCCTCGACCTCTCCAAGCAGCGCTGGTCCGCCGAGACCCTCGCGCACCTGCTGGCGCTGGCCGAGGCGGCCGAGGTGCCGGACGCGATCCGTCGACTGCTCGACGGTGAGCGGGTCAATGTCAGCGAGGACCGCCCGGCGCTGCACACCGCCCTGCGCCTGCCCGCCGATGCCTCGCTGGTGGTGGAGGGCGAGGATCTGGTGCCGGGGGTGCACCGCACCCTGGACCGCATGGCCACCATGGTCGAGCGCTTCCACGCCGGCCAGTGGCGCGGGGCCACCGGCAAGGCGATCACCGACGTGGTCAACCTGGGGGTCGGCGGCTCGGACCTGGGGCCGGTGATGGTGACCCACGCCCTGGCCGACTATCGTCCACGGGAGGTCCACCCGGTCGAGGTGCACTTCGCCTCCACCATGGACGGTTCCCAGCTGGCCGACTACCTGCGCCGCTTGAGCCCCGAGACCACGCTGTTCGTGCTGTCGTCGAAGTCCTTCACCACCATCGACACCCTCTCCAACGCCAGCACCGCCCGCGACTGGCTGATGGCGCGCCTGGGCGGGGAGGAGGGCGTCGACGCCGAGCTGGTGATGCGCCAGCACTTCATCGGCGTCTCGGCGAGCCGCGGCAAGATGGCCGAGTGGGGCATCGCCGAGGCCCATCAGCTGGAGTTCTGGGAGTGGGTCGGCGGGCGCTACTCGCTGTGGGGCGCCATCGGCCTGCCCATCGCCCTGGTGGTGGGCATGGCGAACTTCCGGGCGCTGCTGGCCGGGGCCCACGCCATGGACGTCCACTTCCGCGAGGCGCCGCTTGCCGACAACCTGCCGGTGCTGCTGGCGCTGGCGGGGATCTGGAACGTCAACTTCCTGGATATCCGCGCCCACTCCATCCTGCCCTACGATGGCCGCCTGGAGTACTTCGCCGCCTACCTCGAGCAGCTGGAGATGGAGTCCAACGGCAAGTCGGTGACCCATGACGGCCGCGAGGTGGGCTACGCCACCTGCCCGGTGCTGTGGGGGCAGCTCGGTCCCAATGCCCAGCACGCCTTCTACCAGCTGCTCCACCAGGGCACCCAGGCGGTGGAGTGCGACTTCATCGCCCCGCTGCGGCGCTATGACGATGTCGAGGACCTCGCCACCCGCACCCACCTCAAGGGGCAGCACCGCCTGACGCTGGCCAACTGCTTCGCCCAGTCGCGGGTGCTGATGCTTGGCGACGATGCCATTCCCGACGATGGCCCGCGCCCCGGCCACAAGCGCTATCGCGGCAACCAGCCCTCCACCACCCTGCTGCTCGACGCCCTCACCCCGGCCACCCTGGGGGCGCTGATCGCGCTCTACGAGCACAAGGTGTTCGTCCAGGCGACCGTTTGGGGCATCAATCCCTTCGACCAGTGGGGCGTCGAGCTCGGCAAGAAGATCGCCGGCGAGACCCAGCGCATCCTCGAGAGCCACCAGGGCGTGGAGGCCATGGATGCCTCCACCCGGGCGCTGATTGAGGCGGCCTGGGCGGCCGAGGAGGAGACAGAGGTGTGATGCTGGCTATGCATACAGGTGATGCGGTATGCTGAGCGCGCCATGGCGGACGCCACCGGCCAGCGGCGTGCTCTACCTGCACGGCTTCAACAGCGGGGCCGACTCGCCCAAGGGCGTGCTGGTGCGCCAGGCCTGCGCGGCCCTGTCGCTGCCCTGTCTCACGCCGCAGCTGCCGCACCGTCCGCGTGAGGCGCTGGCGCTGGCCGAGGCGCGCCTGGCCGAGCTGGGGGAGCGCCCGCTGGTGGCGGGCAGCTCCATGGGCGGCTTCCTGGCTACCTGCCTGGCCGAACGCCACGGCCTTCCGGCCGCGGTGATCAACCCGGCGGTGCGGCCGGCGGACCTGGTGGCCGAGTGGGTGGGGGAGCGCTTCGCGAACGACTATACCGGCGAGCGCTTCACCATCGAGGCGCATCACCTGGCCGAGCTCGCGGCACTGACGCCGGAGCGGCTCACCGCGCCCGAGCGCTACCTGCTGCTGCTGGGCAGCGCCGACGAGGTGCTCGACCCTGGGCACGCCTTCCGGCTCTATCGCGGCGCCCGCACCCTGCTGCACCCCGGTGCCGACCACGCCTTCACGGTGCTCGCGCGGCACCTGCCGGCGCTGCTCGCACACGGCGGCCACGCCCTGCCGGCGGCCTGACAGGCAAGCCAACACAAGGAACCGGACGACACATGACGCAATACAGTGCCAGCTCCATCGAGGTGCTCTCCGGCCTCGAGCCGGTGCGCAAGCGCCCGGGGATGTACACCGACACCAGCCGGCCCAACCACCTGGTCCAGGAGGTGGTCGACAACAGCGTCGACGAGGCGCTGGCCGGCCACGCCAGCCGCATCAGCGTGCGCCTGTTCGAGGATGGCGGCATCGAGGTGGCCGATGACGGCCGCGGCATGCCCATCGACATCCACCCCGAGCACGGCGTCTCCGGGGTGGAGCTGATCCTCACCCGCCTCCACGCCGGCGGCAAGTTCTCCAACGCCAGCTACCAGTTCTCCGGCGGCCTCCATGGGGTCGGGGTCTCGGTGGTCAATGCGCTCTCCAAGCGCCTCGAGGTGGAGGTGCTGCGCGACGGCAGCCGCCACGCCATCGCCTTCGAACATGGCGAGCCGGTCTCGCCGCTGTCGGTGGTCGGCAGCGTGGGCAAGCGCAACACCGGTACCGTGCTGCGCTTCTGGCCCGAGGCGAGCTACTTCGACAGCCCGCGGCTCGCCGTCGGGCGCCTCAAGCACCTGCTGCGCGCCAAGGCGGTGCTCTGCCCGGGCCTCGAGGTACGCCTGGTGGAGCCGGACGGTACCGAGAGCCGCTGGCAGTACGAGGACGGCCTGCGCGACTACCTGGCCCAAGCCACCGACGGCTATGAGGTGCTGCCGGCCTCGCCCTTCATCGGCCACTTCGCCGATGCGGAGCACGGCGTGGACTGGGCGATCCAGTGGCTGCCGGAGGGCGGCGAGCCGCTGCTGGAGAGCTACGTCAACCTGATCCCCACCCCCCAGGGCGGCACCCACGTCAACGGCCTGCGTGCCGGCCTGCTCGAGGCCCTGCGCGAGTTCTGCGAGTACCGCAGCCTGCTGCCGCGGGGCGTCAAGCTCACCGCCGAAGACCTGTGGGAGCGGGTCAGCTATGTGCTGTCGGTGAAGATGCTCGATCCCCAGTTCGCCGGCCAGACCAAGGAGCGGCTCTCCTCGCGCACCGTGGCGGGCTTCGTCTCGGGGGTGGTCAAGGATGCCTTCTCGCTGTGGCTGAACCACCATGTCGACCAGGCCGAGGCCCTCGCCGAGCTGGTCATCAGCGCCGCCCAGCGCCGCCAGAAGAGCTCGAAGAAGGTGGCGCGCAAGAAGGTCACCTCGGGACCGGCGCTGCCCGGCAAGCTGGCCGACTGCTCCGGCCAGGACCCGGCCCAGAGCGAGCTCTTCCTGGTGGAGGGCGACTCCGCCGGCGGCAGCGCCAAGCAGGCGCGCAACCGCGAGAGCCAGGCGATCCTGCCGCTGCGCGGTAAGATCCTGAATACCTGGGAGGTGGAGAGCCACGACATCTATGGCTCCCAGGAGGTCCACGACATCGCCGTGGCCGTGGGCATGGAGCCGGGCAGCGACGACCTCTCCAAGCTGCGCTACCACAAGATCTGCATCCTCGCCGACGCCGACTCCGACGGCCTGCATATCGCCACCCTGCTGTGCGCGCTCTTCGTGCGTCACTTCCCGGCACTGGTGGATGCCGGCCACGTCTACGTGGCGATGCCGCCCCTCTACCGCATCGACCTCGGCAAGGAGGTCCACTACGCCCTGGACGAGAGCGAGAAGGTGGCGATCCTGCGCCAGCTCGAGGGCAAGCGCGGCACCCCCAACGTGCAGCGTTTCAAGGGCCTGGGCGAGATGAGCCCGCTGCAGCTGCGCGAGACCACCATGGCGGTGGAGACCCGCCGCCTGGTGCAGCTCACCCGGGAAGCGGGCGACGGCACCATGGAGATGATGGACATGCTGCTGGCGCGTAAGCGCGCCGCCGACCGCAAGAGCTGGCTCGAGGATTACGGCAACCTGGCGGATATCGAGGTATAGCCACAAGCCACAAGCCACAAGCCACAAGCGCCAAGGGCGAGCGGCGCCGGGGACAGGTCGGAGGGGAGGTCCTATGCCAGGGATGGCATCGGTAGCGCCCAGGGAAGGGTTCACAGCGCCTCCCCGAAGGCCTGTCGCCGGATCAGCCGCGAGGTAAGAAAGCCAACGATTTTGGACACCCTGATCAGGGGCATACCGTATGACCATGGATATCCAGGTGGCGGAGGGCGATGTCGAACGCCTCTCGCTGCGCGAATACACCGAGAAGGCGTACCTCGACTACTCGATGTACGTCATCCTCGACCGGGCGCTGCCCCATGTGGGCGACGGCATGAAGCCGGTGCAGCGGCGCATCGTCTACGCCATGCGCGAGCTCTCGCTCACCGCCAACGCCAAGCACAAGAAGTCGGCGCGCACCGTCGGCGACGTGCTGGGCAAGTTCCATCCCCACGGCGACAGCGCCTGCTACGAGGCGATGGTGCTGATGGCCCAACCCTTCAGCTACCGCTACCCGCTGGTGGATGGCCAGGGCAACTGGGGCAGCCCCGACGACCCCAAGTCCTTCGCCGCCATGCGCTACACCGAGGCGCGGCTGTCGAAGTTCTCCGAGGTGCTGCTCGCCGAGCTGGGCCAGGGCACCGTGGACTGGACCCCCAACTTCGACGGCACCATGAACGAGCCGGTGGTGCTGCCGGCGCGCCTGCCCCATGTGCTGCTCAACGGCGGCACCGGCATCGCCGTGGGCATGGCGACGGACATCCCGCCGCACAACGTGCACGAAGTGGTGGAGGCCACCTGCCACCTGCTGCGCCATCCCGAGGCCACCACCGCCGACCTGGTCCGACAGCTGCCGGCCCCCGACTTTCCCACCGAGGCGGAGATCATCACCCCGCGCTCGGACCTCAGGAAGCTCTACGAGAGCGGGCGTGGCTCGGTGAAGCTGCGCGCCCGCTACGTGCGCGAGGAGGGCAACGTGGTGATCACCGCGCTGCCCTACCAGGTCAGCGGGGCCAAGGTGCTCGAGCAGATCGCCGCCCAGATGCAGGCCAAGAAGCTGCCCATGGTCGCCGACCTGCGCGACGAGTCGACCCACGAGGAGCCGACCCGCCTGGTGATCGAACCGCGCTCCAACCGGGTCGACATCGAGGCGCTGATGGCGCACCTCTTCGCCACCACCGACCTCGAGAAGAACATCCGCGTCAACATGAACGTGATCGGCCTGGACGGCCGCCCACGGGTCATGCCGCTGCCCGAGCTGCTCGGCGAATGGCTGCGCTTCCGCCGCGCCACGGTGCGTCGCCGCCTCGAGCATCGCCTGGGCAAGGTGGAGGATCGCCTGCACCTGCTCGAAGGCCTGCTGATCGCCTACCTCAACATCGACGAGGTGATCCGCATCATCCGCGAGGAGGACGAGCCCAAGCCCGCGCTGATGGCCGCCTTCGGTCTCTCCGACCGCCAGGCCGAGGCGATCCTGGAGCTGCGCCTGCGCCACCTGGCCAAGCTCGAGGAGATGAAGATCCGCGGCGAGCAGGAGGAGCTCGAGGCCGAGCGTGCCCGCCTGCAGGAGCTGCTCGGCAACGAGGCGGCGCTCACCGACCTGATCGAGGCGGAGCTGCGCGAGGCCGGCGAGAGCTACGGCGATGCGCGCCGCTCGCCCATCGTCGAGCGCGAGGAAGCCCGCGCGCTTTCCGAGGTGGAGCTGGTGGGCGCCGATCCCATCACCGTGGTGCTCTCCGAGAAGGGCTGGATCCGCAGCGCCAAGGGGCACGAGATTGACCCCGCCGGGCTCTCCTACAAGGCCGGCGACCGCTTCGCCCTGGCCGCCCGCGGCAAGACCAACCAGCCGCTGGTGCTGCTCGACGACACCGGTCGCGCCTACACCCTGCAGGCCCACAACCTGCCAAGCGCCCGGGGGCAGGGCGAGCCCATCACCAGCCGGGTCAACGTGGTGACCGGCGCCCATATGGCGGGGGTCATGCTGGCGCCGCCGGCCACCCGCTACCTGCTCGCCTCCGACGGCGGCTATGGCTTCGTGGCCCGGCTCGAGGAGCTGATCGGCAAGAACAAGTCGGGCAAGGCGGTGCTGACGGTGCCCAAAGGGTGCAACGTCCTGCCCCCGGTGGCGGTGCCGGAAGGGGAGGGGGCACTGGTCGCCGCGGTCTCCAACGAGGGGCGCCTGCTGCTCTTCCCGCTGGCGGACCTGCCGGAGATGGCCAAGGGCAAGGGCAACAAGATGCTCGATATCCCCGGCCCCCGCGCCGCGCGGCGCGAGGAGTTCGTGCGCGACCTGGTGGTGCTGCCGGAGGGCGCGGCGCTGGTGGTGCACGCCGGCAAGCGCCACCTCACCCTCAAGGCGGACGATCTGGCGTATTATCGCGGCGAGCGCGGCCGGCGCGGCAGTAAGCTGCCCCGCGGCCTGCAGAAGGTCGACAGGCTGGAAGCGTTGAGCGGCGACACCTGACAAGATGGTGCCGCGGCGCCGGGTCAGCCGCGGAAACGAGAGAGCTCCTGAGGCAACCATGACACGACGAATCCTGATTCGCGCCACCGGCGCGGCGCGGCCGGGCCAGCTGGCCGGCCTCGGCCGAGCCCTGGCCACCAGCGGCGCGCGGCTGCTGGACATCAACCAGAGCGTGACCTTCGGCATGCTCTCCCTGGAGGCTCTGGTGGGCCTCGACCACGAGGCCGACCTCGAGGCGGCGCTGGCGGCGGCGGGAGACGAGCTGGGCCTCGACGTCCAGGCGATCCAGGTCGCCGCCGAGGACTACCAGCGCTGGAGCAGCCAGGCCAGCCAGCCACGGCTGATCCTGACCCTGCTGGCGCCGCACCTGCCCGCCGGGATCCTGGCCGAGGTGGGCGCGCTCACCGCCGAGCATGGCCTGACCGTGGAGCTGATCCATCGCCTCTCCGGCCGCGAGCCGCTGGATGGTGGCGTGCCCGGCGAGCACGACGCCATCCAGGGCGCCTGCGTGGAGTGCTGGCTGCGCGGCGAGGAGGTCGACCTCGACGCCCTGCGCGAGAAGGCCCTGGCGCTGGGCGCCATGCACGGCGTGGACATCGCCATCCAGGAGGACTCCATCTGGCGCCGCCACCGTCGCCTGGTCTGCTTCGACATGGACTCCACCCTGATCAAGGCCGAGGTGATCGACGAGCTGGCGCGTCGCCACGGCGTGCATGACGAGGTGGCCGAAGTCACCGAGCGCGCCATGCGCGGCGAGCTCGACTTCCAGCAGAGCTTCCGCGAGCGCATGGCCAAGCTCAAGGGGCTCGACGAGTCGGTGCTGGCCGAGATCGCCGAGGAACTGCCGCTGATGGACGGCGTCGAGCGCCTGATGGCCCAGCTCAAGCGCCTGGGCTATCGCACGGCGATCCTCTCCGGCGGCTTCACCTACTTCGCCCGCCACCTGCAGGAGCGGCTCGGCTTCGACGAGATCCACGCCAACGAGCTGGTGATCGAGAACGGCAAGGTGACCGGCGAGGTCGCCGAGCCGATCCTCGATGCCGACCGCAAGGCGCTGCTGCTGCGCGAGATCGCCGAACGCGAGGGGCTGGCCATGGAGCAGACCATCGCCGTGGGCGACGGCGCCAACGACCTCAAGATGCTGGCCGCCGCCGGCCTCGGCATCGCCTTCCGCGCCAAGCCCCTGGTGCGCGCCCAGGCGCGCCACGCCATCTCCACGCTGGGGCTCGACGCCGTGCTCTACCTGATCGGCTATCGCCAGGGTGACCTGGAGGAGCCGAGACCGTGAGGGCAGGGGTTGAGACCTGGCGCGACCGCTTCGAGCGGCTGCGCGCCAACAAGTTGTTCGAGACCGCGGTCATCGCCATCATCATCCTCTCGGCGCTGCTGATCGGCGCCAAGACCTATGAGGAGACCAGCCGTTTCCAGCAGTGGCTGCTGGTCCTGGACATGGCGGTGACGGTGTTCTTCCTGGTGGAGATCCTGATCCGCATGGCGGCGGAGAAGCGCCTGCGCGACTTCTTCCGGCGCGGCTGGAACGTCTTCGACTTCCTGATCGTCACCGCCAGCCTGATCCCCCTGGACGATTCGGAGATGGTGCTGCTGGCGCGGCTGCTGCGCATCTTCCGGGTGCTGCGCCTGGTGTCGATGATCCCCGAGCTGCGCCTGCTGATGGCGGCGCTGGTCAAGTCGATCCCGCGCATGGGCTACGTGGCGCTGCTGATGTTCATCATCTTCTACATCTACGCCGCCATCGGCAGCTTCCTATTCGCCGATGTCGACGACTTCCTGTGGGGCAACATCTCCATCGCCATGCTCACCCTGTTCCGGGTGGCCACCTTCGAGGACTGGACCGACGTGATGTACGCCACCCAGGAGGTGTACGCCTGGAGCTGGCTCTACTACCTGACCTTCATCTTCCTGACCGCCTTCATCTTCCTCAACATGATGATCGGCATCGTGCTCGATGTGATGCAGAAGGAGAGCGTGCAGCAGGAGATCGAGAGCGGCGAGGGCGAGGCCGCCGAGCTCCACGGCCTGCGCGATGACGTGCGCGAACTGCGCGAGCAGCTCTCGCGCATGGAGACGCTGCTGGAACGGCGGAGTTGACAACGTCGCCCAGGCCTGATTCTCTAGGGGGCATGAACCTGACCGCGTACGACCTCGACCTACGACTACTAGCGCTGGCCTGAGCGCTGGCGGTGCCGTCTGCACCGCCGAGTCATCGCTCCCCCGTGGAGCCCCGGTCGTCAAGAGGTCGTACCATGTCATCCACCCCCGTCATCACCCAAGCCCATCGTGCCGCCGCGGTCGCGCCCATGTGCCGCGATGCCGTCGTGCCGATGCTGCCTGCCCCCGCGCCCCGACCGCCCCACGGCCGTCGGGGCGCGGTCGTTTGCGAACGCCAGCCCGCCTGACGCCCCGATCCCAGAGGAGAACGCCGCCATGATGCTCGACAACCCCGCCGCCAAGTATCGCCCCTTCGTCGCCGTGGACCTGCCCGATCGCCAGTGGCCCAACCGCCGCATCGAGCAGCCGCCGATCTGGACCAGCGTCGACCTGCGCGACGGCAACCAGTCGCTGATCGATCCCATGGACCAGGAGCGCAAGCAGCGCCTCTTCGACCTGCTGGTGAAGATCGGCTTCAAGGAGATCGAGGTGGGCTTCCCCTCCGCCTCCCAGACCGACTACGACTTCGTGCGCTCGCTGATCGAGAACGACAGGATCCCGGACGACGTCACCATCCAGGTGCTGACCCAGGCCCGTGACCACCTGATCGACCGCACCTTCGAGGCGCTGCAGGGGGCGAAGAGCGCCATCGTGCACGTCTACAACGCCACTGACCCGATGTTCCGCCGGGTGGTGTTCGGGGTCGACAAGCCCGAGTGCATCCAGATCGCCGTGGAGGCCACCGCGCGCATCCGCCAGCGCATGGAGGAGGCGCCGCAGACGAACTGGACCTTCCAGTACTCGCCGGAGCTCTTCACCACCACCGAGATGGAGTTCGCTAAGGAGATCGTCGAGGCGGTGATGGATACCTTCGGTGCCAGCACCGAGAAGAAGATGATCGTCAACCTGCCGGCCACGGTGGAGGTCGCCACCCCCAACAACTACGCCGACCAGATCGAGTGGTTCTGTCGCCATGTCAAGGACCGCGACGCCCTGATCGTCAGCGTGCATCCCCACAACGACCGCGGCACCGGCGTGGCCGCCGCCGAGATGACCCTGATGGCCGGCGCCGATCGTGTCGAGGGCACCCTGTTCGGCAACGGCGAGCGCACCGGCAACGTGGACCTCGTCACCCTGGCGATGAACATGTACACCCAAGGCGTGCATCCGGGGCTCGACTTCTCCAACATCACGCCGGTCATGCGCGAGGTGGAGTACTGCAACCAGCTGCCGGTGCACCCGCGCCACCCCTACGTGGGTGACCTGGTGTTCACCGCCTTCTCCGGCTCCCACCAGGACGCCATCAAGAAGGGCATGGCCGAGCGTCGCGCCCACCCGGAGGCCGTCTGGGACGTGCCCTACCTGCCCATCGACCCGCTCGACGTGGGCCGCAGCTACGAGGCGGTGATCCGCGTCAACAGCCAGTCCGGCAAGGGCGGGGTCTCCTACCTGCTCGAGCAGGAGCACGGCATCGAGCTGCCGCGCCGCCTCTCCATCGAGTTCAGCCAGGTGGTGCAGGAGGTGGCCGACCGCACGGGCAAGGAGATCACCTCGCAGATGATCTACCAGGCCTTCGCCGACGAATACCTCGAGCAGACCTCGCCCTTCGGCCTGGTCAGCCACCGCCTCTCCTCGGAGCCCGACAGCCCCACCGTGACCCTGGAGGCGACCATCGAGGAGCGCGGCGAGCGGCGTACCCTCACCGGCCAGGGCAACGGCCCGCTGGCGGCCTTCATCAAGGCGCTGGCCGCCGCCGGCCATGACGTGGAGATCATCGACTACCACGAGCACTCCCGTGGCCAGGGCTCGGATGCCGAGGCGATCGCCTACGTGGAGGTGCGCATCGACGGCGAGGCGGTGTTCGGCGTGGGCAGTGACGAGAGCATCACCAGCGCCTCCATGAAGGCGGTGATGAGCGCCATCAACCGCAAGCTCTCCACCCAGGCACCGGCGGCCAATGTCACGGCCGCCTCCTTAGCTTGAAGCCATAAGCTGGAAGCTTGAAGAAAACCCGATACCCCCAGCCTCATGCCGATTCCTCGGCGTGGGGCTGGGGCTTGTTCTTACGGTCCCAAGCTTGAGCCCGCAAAGCGGGCGTTCTTCCTGTTCCAAAGCAACCGGGAACTTCCAGCTTCAAGCTTCCAGGAGCGAAGCGACGCTCTTCCAGCTCAGAGTGGCGTCTTGCTCCCTTCGCCGGGAATCTCCCTGACCAGCCGCGGCATCAGGAAGCCCGGCAGTTGCTCCCGCAGGCCCGCGACCAGCTCGCGGGCCTCCTCGTCGGGCACGTCGAAGTGGGCCGCGCCTGCCACGGGGTCGAGCACATGGAGGTAGTAGGGCAGCACACCGGCGTCGAAGAGCCGCTCGGAGAGCGCGGCCAGGGCCGCCACCGAGTCGTTGACGCCGCGCAGCAGCACGCTCTGGTTGAGCAGCGTCACGCCGGCGCCCCTGAGCCGCGCGCAGGCGGCGATCACGGCGTCATCGATCTCGTCCGCGTGGTTGATATGCAGCACCACCACCTTCTGCAGGCGGGTGGCGGAGAGCCAGGCGAGCAGGGCGTCGTCGACCCGCTCGGGGATCACCACCGGCAGCCGGGTGTGGATCCGCAGCCGTTTCAGGTGGGGAATCTCGCCCAGGCGCTCCACCAGCCAGGCCAACTGGCGGTCGCTGGCGGCCAGCGGATCGCCGCCGGAGAGGATCGTCTCGCGGATGGTGGTATCGTCGCGCAGGGTGGCGAGGCTCGCCTCCCATTGGGCCCGGGAGGGGGAGTTTTCGGCGTAGGGGAAGTGGCGCCGGAAGCAGTAGCGGCAGTTGACCGCGCAGGCGGGGCTCGCGATCAGCAGCACCCGGCCGGCGTACTTGTGGATCAGCCCCTTGGCCGGCGTGTGCGCGGCTTCCTCCAGCGGGTCGGTGACATAGCCGGGGGCGGGCCGGGCCTCCGCGTCTAGCGGCAGCACTTGGCGCAGCAGGGGGTCGTCCAGGTCCCCCGGGCGCATGCGCGCCAGGAAGGCCTCGGGCACGCGCACCTCGAAGAGCCCATGGCCCGCCTCGGCCCCGGGCAGCCAGCGCTCATCCAGCCCCAGGCGGCGGCACAGCTCGCGCGGGTCGCGGATGGCGCCGGCCAGCTGGGCCTGCCAGGCGGGCGGCGGCGTCAGCGGTTCGGCGTCGTCATGACGCTGCAAAGGGGTGGGGCTTCGGGTTATCATGCGGCACACCAGTCGATACGGGCGAGGCGGACGCCGTGGCGCACCGCCTCGCCGAGAGTCGTTTCCCAGCGCGCCGCCGGGGTTACCGGGGGCGCGCTCGAATATACGAGTGAGTGAAGATGGCGAGCTATTCTACCAACGAATTCAAGGGCGGTCTGAAGGTGATGCTTGACGGCGATCCCTGCGCGATCGTCGAGAACGAGTTCGTCAAGCCCGGCAAGGGCCAGGCGTTCAACCGCGTCAAGCTGCGCAACCTGATGACCGGCAGGGTCTGGGAGCGCACCTTCAAGTCCGGCGAGAGCCTGGAAGGGGCCGACGTCCTCGACCTGGACATGGAGTACCTCTATAACGACGGCGAGATGTGGTACTTCATGAAGACCGACGGCTCCTTCGAGCAGTACCCGGTGGAGAAGAAGGCCCTGGGCGACACCGAGAAGTGGCTCAAGGAGCAGGTGGTCTACACCGTCACCCTGTGGAACGACAACGCCATCAGCGTGACGCCGCCCAATTTCATCGAGCTCGAGGTCACCGAGACCGATCCCGGCCTCAAGGGCGACACCGCCCAGGGCGGCTCCAAGCCGGCGACCCTCTCCTCCGGCGCCGTGGTCCGCGTGCCGCTGTTCATCAACGAGGGCGAGGTGCTCAAGGTGGATACGCGGTCCGGCGAGTACGTCTCCCGCGCCTGATTGCATTTAGCTACGCGCTGAAAGCGGCGCCGGGGACAGGTCGAAGCGGAGGTCCTATGGCAGGGGTGAGGAGCACTGCTCCGAACGGGCTGGCCATGGATGGCCAGCACCGGACCTGCGAGTGAAGCGGGACGCGAGAGCGAAGCAGGGCAATCGGTAGCGCCCAGGGATGGGTTTACAGCGCCTCCGCGATGGTCCGACACTTCGGGGCCTGTCGCCGGATAAGCCGCGGATCTGCCCTATTAAGGCCACGCTTCGGCGTGGCCTTGGCGATTCTGGAGACCCTGAAGATGATCGATGACTGGCGCCCCACGGCGACCATCGCGACCCTGCGCGAGCGGGCGCGACTGCTGGGCGAGGTGCGCGCCTTCTTCGCCGAGCGGGACGTGCTGGAGGTGGAGACCCCGGTGCTGGGCCACGGCGGCAGTACCGACCTGCACCTGGCTTCGCTCTCGGTGGAGGCGACCACGCCGGCCGGCCGTGAACGGCTGTGGCTGCAGACCTCGCCGGAGTTCGCCATGAAGCGCCTGCTGGCGGCGGGTAGCGGGCCGATCTTCCAGCTGGCGCGCTGCTTCCGTGATGGCGAGGTGGGGCGGCGCCACAACCTCGAGTTCACCATGCTGGAGTGGTATCGCCCGGGCATGAGCCTCGAGGCGCTGATCGAGGAGACGGCGGCGCTGGTGCACCGGGTGCTGGGCCGAGAGCCGGAGGAGGCGCCGGGAGCGCTGCGGCGTCGACGCTATCGTGAGCTGTTCCGCGAGGCGCTGGCCATCGATCCCTTCACCGTGCCACTCGACACGCTGCGCCGACTGGCGGCGGCGCAGGGCGGCCTGGCCATGGACGACGCCCCCCGCGACGACTGCCTCGACCTGCTGATGAGCCTGGTGATCGAGCCGCAGCTGGGCCGAGAGGGCATCGAGGTGGTGGTGGACTATCCGGCCAGCCAGGCGGCGCTGGCGCGGCGCCACCGCGACCCGGAGGATGGCGAGTGGGTCGCCTCGCGCTTCGAGCTCTACCTGGCGGGGCTGGAGCTCGCCAACGGCTACGACGAGCTCACCGATGCCGCCGAGCAGGCGGCGCGTTTCGATGAGGACAACGCCGCCCGGCGGGCGGCGGGGCTTGTCGAGGTGGAGGTGGACGCCCGCCTGCTGGCGGCACTCGAGCACGGCATGCCGGCGGGCAGCGGGGTGGCGCTGGGCATCGACCGGTTGATCCAGCTGGCGCTGGGCCACGAGAGCGTGGCGGAGGTAATGGCCTTCGCCACCCCGCGCTGCTAGGCCCGGGAGACCAGGGCGCCGGGGGGAAGTCTAAACGGAGGTCCTATGCCAGGGATGGCATCGGTAGCGCCCAGGGATGGGTTCACAGCGCCTCCGCGATGGTCCGGCACACCGGGACTTTCCGCCGGGACAGCCCGGGGACTATTTCGCCAGTTCCCCCAGCGACTGCCCCATCCGAACCTTGTCGCCGGCCTCGATACCGTCGGCGAAGGTCAGCGGCTCGGCGAAGGCCATCACCACGGTAGAGCCGAGCTTGAAGCGGCCCATCTCCTCGCCCTTCTCGAGCCGCACCGGGGTGTCGAAGCGCAGGCGCTGCACCTCGCCCCGGGGCAGCGGGGTGATCTGCCCCGCCCATACCGTCTCGATGGCGGCGACGATCATCGCCCCCACCAGCACCAGCGCCATGGGCCCGTGTTCGGTGTCGAAGTGGCACACCAGCCGCTCGTTGCGGGCGAACAGGTTAGGGACATGCGCGGTGGTGGCGGCATTGACCGAGAACAGCCGCCCCGGCACATAGACCATCTCGGTCAGGGTACCGGCAAAGGGCATGTGCACCCGGTGGTAGTCGCTGGGAGAGAGGTAGACGGTGGCGAAGCTGCCGCCGAGGAAGCGACGGGCGGCGTCGCCGTCGCCCCCCAGCAGCTCCATGGCCGAGAAGCGGTGCCCCTTGGCCTGCAGCAGCTGGCCGGCCTCGATGGCGCCGAACTGCGAGAGCCGCCCGTCCGCGGGGCTCACCACCCCCTCACCGATGGGGCGCGCGTCCGTCTTGAGGGCGCGGGTGAAGAAGTCGTTGAAGGTGGCGTAGGCGGTCGGGTCCGGCTCGGCGGCCTCCGCCATGTCGACCCCGAAGCGGCGGATGAAGGCGCGCACCAGGGCGTTGCGCAGCGCGGGCTGGCGACACTCGGCGAGCCGCCCCACCAGCCGCGACAGCAGGTGGTGGGGCAGGGGGTACTGGATCAGGGAAAACAGCTTGGCGAGGGACAAGGCACGAGGTCTCTGAGGGGAATCGGGGGTAATGGCGGCTTACTTCTCGATCGGGGTATCGTCGCGGTTGCCCCACTCCTTCCAGGAGCCGGCGTAGCCGCGGATCCTCTCGAAGCCGAGCGCCCGGCCCACCAGCCAGGTAAAGCCGCTGCGATGGTGGCTCTGGCAGTGGGTCACCACCTCCATGTCCGGGGTCAGGCCCAGGGCCTCAAGCTCGGTGATCAGTTCGGCGTAGTCACGGATGCGCAGGCCGCGCTCGCGGTCCATGGCCTCGGTCCACTCCAGGTTCACCGCGCCCGGTACATGGCCGAGGCGGCGGTTGTCGCCCTTCTCGCCACGGTACTCGGCCGGGGAGCGGGCGTCCCATACCGCGAAGCCCTTCTCGCCCAGGCGTTCGGCCAGCTCGGCACGGTCGACGAGCACCTCGGGGTGCAGGATCTCCGCTTGGTAGTCGCTGGGGGTGGGCCGGCTGGCCTCGCTTGCCACCGGCTGACCCGCCTCGCGCCAGGCATGGATGCCGCCGTTGAGGTAGGAGTAGCGGGTGTGGCCGATCAGCTCCAGGGTCCACAGCAGGCGCCCCGCCCAGCCGCCGCCCTCGTCGTCGTAGGCCACCACGTGGGTGTCGCGGGTCAGGCCCAGCTCGCTGAACAGCGCCGAGAGCTGCTCGACGGTGGGCTCGAGGCAGGGCACCTCGCCCTCGCCGCGCATCAGCCGCGCCTTGTCCAGGAACACCGCGCCGGGCACGTGGCCCTCGGCGTAGCTCTCGGCCTTGAGGGGCACGTCGACGATCAGCAGCGACGGCTCGTCGAGGTGCTCGGCGAGCTGTTCCGGCTCGACGATCAGCGGCAGCAGGTTGGCTTCGGAACTCATGGGGCTCTCCTTGCTTGTTCTGGATCGGGCGTGTTCTGGATCGGGCGTGTCAGAGCTTGGCCTGGCTTATGCCAGCGAGTCGAGGATACGCCGGTAGCTGGCGAAGCGCTCGGGGTGGATCTCGCCGCGCTCCACCGCCTCGAGCAGGGCGCAGCCGGGCTCGTGACGGTGGCGACAGTCGCGGAAGCGGCAGTGGCCGAGGTGGGGGCGAAACTCGATGAACCCCTCGGTGACCTGCCGCTCGTCCAGGTGGGTCAGGCCGAACTCGCGGATCCCGGGGGAGTCGATCAGCTCTGCGCCCTCGGCCTCCGGCAGGCGGTAGAGCCGTGCGGTGGTGGTGGTGTGGGTGCCCTTGCGCGACTCCTTGGACAGCGCACCGATGCGAAGTTCCTCGTCGGGGAGCAGGCGGTCGATCAGCGAGGACTTGCCCACGCCGCTCTGCCCCACGAACACCGAGGTGCGCCCGGCCAGGCGCGCCAGCAGCGCCGAGAGGCCATCCTCGCGCTCGGTGGTGGTGGCCACCACCGGGTAGCCCAGCGCGGCGTAGCGCTCCAGCAGCACCCTCAGCTCGCCGCCCCCCTCGGGCAGCAGGTCGACCTTGTTGAGCACCAGCACCGGCGGGATGCCGGTGGCCTCGGCGGCCACCAGGTAACGGTCGATCAGGTTGGGGTGGGGCTCGGGTTCCACGGCGAAGACGATCAGCAGCTGGTCGATGTTGGCGGCCACCGGCTTGAGCTGGCCGCGGGCGTCGGGACGCTCCAGCACGCTTTCGCGCTCGCCCCGGGCCACCACCACGCCCTCCACGGTGCGTCCCTCGGCATCCTCGCGGCCGCGCCACACCACCCGGTCGCCGGTCACCAGGCCCTCGAGGTTGGCGCGCAGGTGGCAGCGCACGGCGCCGCCGTCGTCATCCGGGCGCACCTCCAGGGTGCGGCCGAAGTGGGCCACCACCCGTCCCGGCCGCTCGGGGCCATAGTCGCCGGCGGCCAGCTTCTCGCTATCCTGCTCGTCCTTCCGCGCGGCGCGCTCGGCACGCTCGGCCTGGATCTTCTCGACGCGCCAGCGCTGCTGGCGGCTCAGCTTGCGTTTGCTCATGGGCCCCTGAAGCTCGGTACAATGTCGGCATTGTACTCATCCATGACGCCGGCTGTCGCGACGTTGCGCGCCGGCCCCGCAGGAGGCGATTCCCCATGAGCTCGACCCCCCCCGCCAAGGGCGACACGCCCGATCCCCGCCAGCAGCGCCTGGTGTGGATCGACCTGGAGATGACCGGGCTGGACCCGGAGAAGGAGCGCATCATCGAGGTGGCCACCCTGGTCACCGACGCCGAGCTCAACATCGTCGCCGAGGGGCCGGTGATCGCCGTGCGCCAGCCCGACGCCCTGCTCGGCGCCATGGACGCCTGGTGCACCCGGACCCACGGCGAGTCGGGGCTGACCGCCCGGGTCAAGGCGAGCGATGTCGACACCGCCGAGGCGGAGCGGCGTACCCTCGCGTTCCTGCGCGAGCATGTGGCGCCCGGCAGCTCCCCCATGTGCGGCAACAGCGTGCACCAGGATCGCCGCTTCCTGGAGCGCGAGATGCCGGCGCTGCTGGCCTTCTTCCACTACCGCAACCTGGACGTCTCGACCCTCAAGGAGCTGGCCAAGCGCTGGAACCCTGGCGCCATGGCGGGCTTCCAGAAGCGCAACGTGCACCTGGCCATGGACGACATCAAGGAGTCTATCGCCGAGCTGGCCCACTACCGGGAGACCTTCCTGCGCCTGCCGGGAGCGCAGAGCGACGAGGAGGAGTAGGCCTGGTTGGGACAAGCGCGGCTTTACCGGCGGCGGGTCCGATCGGGGGCGCTGTGAACCCATCCATGGGCGCTACCTCGGCCCTGCGGCGCTCTCGCGTCCCGCTCCGCTTGCAGGCCCTGTGCTGGCCATCCCTGGCCAGCCCGTTCGGAGCAGTGCTCCTCACCCCTGGTCCTCGGACCCCCTCCGGACCAGCCCCCGGCGCCGCTCGCTACCGGGGTCTCCTCAAGCGCTAGTGATGATGTTCTGGCGCTTCTCCCGCTGCCTGTCCAGCGCCCAGCGCACATGCTCGCGCACCAGCTCGGAGGGGTAGGCCAGCCGCGCGCGCAGCGCGGCCTCCACCGCCTCGCTCCAGGGGGCGTTGCCGAGCCCCACGGCGAGGTTGCGCAACCAGCGCTCGTAGCCGATGCGGCGGATCGGGCTGCCGGCGGTCTTCTCCAGGAACTCCTCCTCGCCCCAGGCGAACAGCGCCAGCAGGCTCGCCCGGTCGAGGGCGTGTCGCGGGGTGAAGTCCGCCTCGCCGGTGGGCGTGGCGAAGCGGGTGAAGGGGCAGACCAGCTGGCAGTCGTCACAGCCGAACACCCTGTTGCCCATCGCTTCGCGGTAGCGTTCGGGAATCGCCCCGTGCAGCTCGATGGTGAGGTAGGAGATGCAGGCCCGGGCATCCACCACCCGGTCCGCGACGATGGCGTCGGTGGGGCAGGCCGTACGGCAGGCGCTGCAGCTGCCGCAGTGCTCCCCCTCGAAGGGCGGGTCCACCGGCAGCGGCAGGTCGGTGTAGAGCTCGCCCAGGAAGAACCAGGAGCCGGCCCTGGGGTGGAGCAGCATGGCGTTCTTGCCGACCCAGCCGAGCCCCGCCTTGCGCGCCAGGGCCCGCTCCATCACCGGCGCCGAGTCGACGAAGGCGCGGTAGCCGAAGGGGCCCACCTCGGCCTCCAGGCGCTTGGCCAGGGCCGCCAGGCGCTTGCGCATCAGCTTGTGGTAGTCGCGGCCGGTGGCGTAGCGCGAGACGTAGGCGGTCTGGGGCCTCGCCAGGGTCTCGAGGGTCTCCACCTCCGCGGGCAGGTAGTCCAGGCGCACGCTGATCACCCGGATCGTGCCCGGCACCAGCTCCTGCGGCCGGGTGCGCTTGCTGCCGTGCTTGGCCATGAAGCCCATCTCGCCGTGATGGCCCGCCGCCAGCCAGCGCGCCAGGCGTGCCTCGTCCTCGGCCAGGTCGACGTCGGTGATGCCCAGCTGCTGGAAACCGAGCTCGTGGGCCCAGCCGCGCAGGCGCTCGGCCAGGGCATGCGGATCGGGGGCGTCGTCGAGGGCGGACGGGGAGGACATGATCGCGGAAACACCGTGCAGGGGGCCGGCGCCACTTGGCGACGGCCGCGGAGGCTTTACACTGTTCGATAAATGCCTTGCCTGCATTCCTATCGAACCCTCGCCATGGTAAAGCATCGCGACCCGGGAGACACCGCATGGCCGACGCCACCCGCACTGCCGAACCGCTTCACCCGCTCTACCGCGCCGAACAGGTGCGTGAGCTCGACCGCCGTACCATCGAGAAAGGGGTGGCGGGCTTCGCCCTGATGCAGCGCGCCAGTGCCGCCGCCTGGCAGGCGCTGCGCGCGCGCTGGCCAGAGGCGCGCTCGCTCACGGTGCTGTGCGGGGCCGGCAACAACGGTGGCGACGGCCATGTGCTCGCCGCCCTGGCCGCCGCCGAGGGGCTCGCCGTGCAGCGTATCCTGCTCAAGGAGATCGAGGCGCTCTCGGGCGACGCCCGTCGCGCCGCCGACATGGCCACCGCGGCCGGCGTCGGCGCCGTGCCCTGGACGACCAGCATGGCCTTGGAGGGGGACGTGCTGGTGGACGCCCTGCTGGGCACCGGGCTCTCCGGCGAGGTGCGCGGCGCCTTCCGCGAGGCGATCGCTGCGATAAACGCAAGCGACAGGCCCGTACTGGCCATCGACATCCCCTCGGGCCTGCATGCCGACACCGGTGCGGTGCTGGGCGAGGCGGTCAGGGCGAGTGCCACCGTGACCTTCATCGGCGACAAGCTGGGGCTCCACACCGGGGCCGCCGCCGACCATGTGGGTGAGCACCTCTTCCGTGCCCTCGGCGTGGACGCGGCGGCCGAGGCCGACCTGGTCCCGGCGGCCGAACGGCTGGCGGTGGGCCTGATCGAGGCCTGGCTGGCGCCACGGGCCCGCACCGCCCACAAGGGCGCTTGCGGCCACGTGCTGATCCTGGGTGGGGCCCCTGGCTTCGGCGGGGCGGCTCTGCTCGCCGCCGAGGCCTGCGCCCGGCTGGGGGCCGGCAAGGTGAGCCTGGTCACCGCGCCCGAGCATGTCACGGCGAGCCTGGTGCGCCGCCCGGAGGTGATGGTCCATGGCGTGCGCGGTGCCGCCGACCTCGGCGCGCTGCCCGACCAGGCCGACGTCCTGGCGGTGGGGCCGGGCCTGGGGCAGGGCAGCTGGGGGCAGGGGGTGCTGCAGGCGGCGCTCGCGGCGGGCAAGCCCCTGGTGGTGGATGCCGATGGCCTCAACCTGCTGGCATCACGCTTCGCGGGCCCCGCCCGCGACGACTGGATCCTGACCCCGCACCCCGGTGAGGCGGCCCGTCTGCTGGGGTGCAGTGCGGCCGAGGTGGAGGCGGACCGTCCCGCGGCGGCACTCGCGCTGCGCGATCGCTACGGTGGCGTGGTGATCCTCAAGGGCGCCGGCAGCCTGGTGGCGGGGCCTTCGGGGCTCGCCGTCTGTGCCTGTGGCAACCCGGGCATGGCCAGCGGTGGCATGGGCGATGCGCTGACCGGCATGGTCGCGGCGCTGCTCGCCCAGGGGCTCCCTGCCGAGCGGGCGGCACGCCTCGGCGTGCTGGTGCACGCCCGCGCCGCCGACCTGGCCGCCGCGGCGGGCGGGGAGCGTGGTCTGCTGGCCGGCGATCTGGCATCCTATGCGCGAATTCTGGTCAACCCGACGGCGGGCGAGGGCGATGCGGTTGCGACTCGATGATGAAGCCTCCCAGGTGGCCCTGGGCGAGTGCCTGGGGCGTGCCCTGGGCGGACGCGGGCGGGTCCACCTGGAAGGCGAGCTGGGGGCCGGCAAGACCACCCTGACGCGCGGCGTGCTGCGCGCCTATGGTCACCGTGGTGCGGTGAAGAGCCCCACCTACACCCTGGTGGAGCCCTACACCCTGGATGGCGTACGCATCTACCACTTCGACCTCTATCGCCTGGGCGACCCCGAGGAGCTGGAGTTCATCGGCGGCCGGGACCTGCTCGGCGATGACGCCCTGAGCCTGATCGAGTGGCCCGGCCGCGGCGAGGGGTGGCTGCCGCCCCCCGACCTGTGCGTCTCGCTGCGCGTGCTCGGCACCGGGCGCGAGGCCAGGCTCGAGGCCGTGAGCGACCATGGCCGCGCGGCGCTGGCACGCCTCGCCGAGGAGCCGCGCCTGGTGACCTGGCGAGCCAGGGATGGCGAAGGCGAGGCTGGGGCATGAGGCGAGTGGCCGCACGACTGCTGGGCGGGCTGCTGCTGGCGCTGGTCTCCCTGGGCGCCGCGGCGGGGGAGGTCGAGAACCTGCGCCTGTGGGCGGCCCCCGATCACGCCCGCCTGGTGTTCGACCTCGCCACGCCGACCCGCGCCGAGGTCTTCTCCCTCGACAACCCCCGGCGCCTGGTGATCGACCTCGACGACAGCCGCATGAAGGCCGATGTCGAGGGGCTCGACCTCACCGGCAGCGCCATCGGCCGCATCCGCACCGGGGTCCGTGACGGCAACGGGCTGCGCGTGGTGCTGGAGCTCGAGCGCGAGGTCGAGCCGCGTCACTTCACCCTGCAGCCCAACGACCAGTACGGCCATCGCCTGGTGGTGGACCTGGAGTACCCCGGGGAGAGCGCGGTGGAGGATCCCATCGACCCCATCGAGGCGATGATCCGCGAGCAGGAGATCGCCGCCAAGCGGGCCCAGGCCCAGGCCGACCTCGGTGGTTCCGTGGTGGCGCCCGAGCCCGAGAGCGCGGTGCAGCGTGCCCAGCCCCACCCCAGGCGTGACATCATCATCGCCATCGACGCCGGCCACGGCGGCGAGGACCCGGGTGCCATCGGCCCCTCGGGGACCCGCGAGAAGGACGTGGTGCTGGGCATCGCCAAGCGCCTGCAGGAGCGGGTCAACGGCACCGAGGGGTTCCGCGCGGTGATGATCCGCGACAGCGACTACTATGTCGGCCTGCGCCAACGCACCCGCATCGCCCGGGAGCAGAAGGCGGACTTCTTCGTCTCCATCCATGCCGACGCCTTCAACAGCCCGCGGCCCAATGGCAGCTCGGTCTATGCGCTCTCCCAGCGCGGCGCCACCTCCGAGACCGCCCAGTGGCTGGCCGAGAGCGAGAACCGCGCCGACCTGATCGGCGGGGTGGACGGCAGCCTGTCGCTCAGGGACAAGGACGAGGTGCTGCGCGGGGTGCTGCTGGACCTGACCATGACCGCCACCCTCAACGACTCCCTGGCCATCGGCGGGCAGGTGCTCGACCGCCTGGGCGGCGTCAACCGCCTGCACAAGTCGCGGGTCGAGCAGGCCGGCTTCGTGGTGCTTAAGTCCCCCGATATCCCCTCGCTGCTGGTGGAGACCGGCTTCATCTCCAACCCCGACGAGGAGCGCCGACTGCGCGACCCCGGCCACCAGCAGGGGCTGGCCCGGGCGATCTTCGCCGGCATCGAGGCGCACTTCCGCACCAACCCGCCGCCGGCCAGCCTGCTGGCCTGGCAGCGCGACCACGGGCGCAGCACCGCGGGCAACGAGTACCGCATCCAGCCCGGCGACACCCTCTCGGAGATCGCCGCCCGTCACGATGTCCCGGTCCGCCGCCTCAAGCAGGCCAACGAGCTCAACGGTGACGTCATCCGGGTGGGGCAGGTGCTGCGCATCCCCCGTTCCTGAACGTCCATCCTGCGTGGAGTGATATGTCACAACAGCGTCGTATCCGGGTCCTGGACCCGCGTCTCGCCAACCAGATCGCCGCCGGCGAGGTGGTGGAGCGCCCCGCCTCGGTGGTCAAGGAGCTGGTGGAGAACGCCATCGATGCCGGCGGCTCGCGCATCGAGGTGGAGCTGGAGGCGGGCGGCGCACGGCTCATCCGGGTGCGCGACGACGGCGGTGGCATCGGCGAGGAGGACCTGCCGCTGGCCCTGTCGCGCCACGCCACCAGCAAGATCGTCTCGCTGGAGGAGCTGGAGGGGGTGGCGAGCCTCGGCTTTCGTGGCGAGGCGCTCGCCTCGATCAGCTCGGTGTCGCGCCTGGAGCTGACCTCCAACGTCGACAAGGACCCCACCGCCGGCTGGCGGGTGGTGGCCGAGGGGCGCCAGATGGCGCCGCGGGTCAGCCCGGCACCGCACCCCCGGGGGACCTCGGTGACGGTGCGCGACCTGTTCTTCAATACCCCGGCGCGGCGCAAGTTCCTGCGCACCGAGAAGACCGAGTTCGGTCACGTGGAGGAGGCCTTCCGCCGCCAGGCGCTCTCCCGCTATGACATCGGCTGGACCCTGCGCCATAACCAGAAGACCATCCACCAGCTGCGCGCGGGGGTCGACCCCGCCAGCCGCGAGCGGCGCATCGCCGCGCTGCTGGGCAAGGCCTTCCTCGAGCATGCCCTGCACCTGGACATCGAGGCCTCGGGCCTGCGCCTGTGGGGCTGGGTCGGCCTGCCCACCCACTCCCGGGCCCAGGCCGACCAGCAGTACTTCTTCGTCAATGGCCGGGTGGTGCGCGACCGCCTGGTGGCCCACGCCGTGCGCCAGGCCTACCGCGATGTGCTCTTCCACGGCCGCCACCCGGTATTCGTCCTCTACCTGGAGGTCGACCCCGCGGTGGTGGACGTCAACGTCCACCCCACCAAGCACGAGGTGCGCTTCCGCGACGGCCGCCTGGTCCACGACTTCCTCTTCTCCAGCCTGCACCGGGCGCTGGGCGAGGCCCGCGCCGGGCAGGCCGGCGCCGCCGCCGAGGAGGAGGGGCCCGAGGAGGGCGAGTCGGCATCTGCCGAGGCCCCCGCGGGCGTCGCCGAGGCCGCCGGGCGCTGGCAGCAGCAGCCCATGGCGCTGCCGGGGCGCGACGAGGGGAGCAAGGTGACCCCGGACCGGGTGCGGGCCTTCATGGAGGGGTATCGCAGCCTGCACCCGGAGCACGAGGAGAGCCTGCTCACCCCCCAGCCCGCGGCGCCCGGGGCCGGCGGGGCCGCCGCCGGCCTGGCGCTCGCCGAGCGCCAGGCGACGCAGGCCCGGCGCCGCGAGTCGCTGCCCGAGGCGGACGACACTCGGGCGCCACCGCTGGGCTACGCCATCGCCCAGCTGCACGGGGTCTATATCCTCGCCCAGAGCGAGCGCGGCCTGATCCTGGTGGACATGCACGCCGCCCACGAGCGTATCGTCTACGAACGCATGAAGACCCAGGTGCACGGCGGACGGCTCCAGGCCCAGCCGCTGCTGGTGCCGGTGTCGCTGGCCGCCAGCCCCGCCGAGGTCGCCACCGCCGAGGCGGAGCACGAGGCCTTCGCCCGCCTGGGGGTGGAACTCGACGTCGCCGGCCCCGAGACGCTGCTGGTGCGCCAGGTGCCGGCGCTTTTGAGTGATGCCGACGTCGAGCCGCTGGTGCGTGAGATGCTCGCCGACCTCGAGCGCTACGGCCGCTCCGATCGCCTCGAGGCACACATCAACGAACTGCTCTCCACCATGGCCTGCCACGGCAGCGTGCGCGCCAATCGCCGCCTGACCGTGGAGGAGATGAACGCCCTGCTGCGCGACATGGAGCGCACCGAGCGCAGCGGCCAGTGCAACCACGGCCGCCCGACATGGACCGAGATGAGCATGAGGGAGCTGGACCGCCTCTTCATGAGAGGGCAGTAGACCCATGCCCGATACGCGCCCCCCCGCCATCCTGCTGATGGGCCCCACCGCCGCCGGCAAGACCGACCTGGCCATCGCGCTCCACGAGCGCCTGGGGGTCGAGCTGATCAGCGTCGACTCCGCCATGGTCTACCGCGGCATGGACATCGGCAGCGCCAAGCCCTCCGCCGAGGAGCTGGCCCGGGCGCCGCACCGGCTGATCGACATCCGCGACCCCGCCGAGCCCTACTCGGCGGCCGACTTCCGCGAGGACGCCCTGCGCGAGATGCGCGAGATCAGCGCCGCCGGGCGGGTGCCGCTGCTGGTGGGCGGCACCATGATGTACCTGAAGCAGCTGCTCCACGGGGTCGCCAACCTGCCGAGCGCCGACCCGGTGGTGCGCGCCGGGCTCGAGGCCGAGCTCGAATCCCGTGGCCTGGCCGCCCTGCACGCCGAGCTCGGCCGCGTCGATCCCGCCTCCGCGGCGCGCATCCACCCCAACGACCCCCAGCGGCTGCTGCGGGCGCTGGAGGTGTTTCGCCTCAGCGGTCGCCCACTCAGCGAGCTGTGGGCCGAGCAGCGCCCGGAAACCTTTCCCTGGCGCACGCTGTCGATAGGGCTCGCGCCGGCCGACCGGGCCGTGCTGCACGAGCGCATCGCCGCGCGCTTCCGGGCCATGCTCGCCCAGGGCCTGGTCGAGGAGGTCGCGGCGCTCAGGGCCCGCGGCGATCTCGACGCCTCGCTGCCCGCGATGAAGAGCGTGGGCTACCGTCAGGTGTGGGAGTACCTCGACGGCGAGGTCGACCGGGCCGGGCTGGAGCAGCGCGGCATCGTCGCCACCCGGCAGCTGGCCAAGCGCCAGCTGACCTGGATGCGCGGCTGGGAGGCGCTGCACTGGGTCGACCCCCTGGTCGGCGATCCCCTGGCCGAGGTGCTGAAATTGGTGCGCCAATTCGGCACTTAGCGTAAGATACGGTGTTCGGCAGGCCGCTGGCCGGGCCCCGCGACGGGCCCCAGAATCCCAACAACCCAACCCCCAGAGACAATTCCAGGGAGAGCAACATGTCCAAAGGGCAGTCCCTTCAAGATCCGTACCTGAACATCCTGCGCAAGGAGCGCATCCCGGTATCGATCTTCCTGGTGAACGGCATCAAGCTGCAGGGCCAGATCGAGTCGTTCGACCAGTTCGTGATCCTGCTGCGCAACACCGTCAGCCAGATGGTCTACAAGCACGCCATCTCCACCGTGGTGCCGTCGCGCAACGTGCGTCTGCCGGCCCAGGACCCTGCCGCCGCGCAGGAAGGCCAGTGAGGTAGTGATTGTTTTTTGAACGTCCCGACGCCGGAGAGACGGCGGTACTCGTCCATGTCGACTTCCAGGACGAGCAGGAGCGTGAGGATCCGGGCGAGTTCCTGGAGCTGGTGCGCTCCGCGGGGGCCGAGCCGGCCACCCTGCTGACCGGCAGCCGCCACCGGCCGGACCCGCGCACCTTCGTGGGCTCCGGCAAGGTGGAGGAGCTGCGCGAGGCGCTGTCGGTGCACGGCGCCGAGCTGGTCATCTTCAACCATGCCCTGAGCCCCTCCCAGGAGCGCAACCTCGAGCGCACGCTCAAGTGTCGCGTGCTCGACCGTACCGGCCTGATCCTCGACATCTTCGCCCAGCGGGCGCGGACCCACGAGGGCAAGCTGCAGGTGGAGCTGGCCCAGCTGGAGTACATGTCGACCCGCCTGGTGCGCGGCTGGACCCACCTGGAGCGCCAGAAGGGCGGCATCGGCCTGCGTGGTCCCGGCGAGACCCAGCTCGAGACCGACCGCCGCCTGCTGCGCGGGCGTATCAAGGCGATCCACCGTCGCCTCGACAAGGTGCGCGGCCAGCGCGAGCAGAACCGCCGCTCCCGTGCCCGGGCCGAGATCCCCAGCGTCTCGCTGGTGGGCTACACCAACGCCGGCAAGTCAACGCTGTTCAACGCCCTGACCGCATCCAGGGTCTATGCGGCCGACCAGCTCTTCGCTACCCTCGATCCGACGCTGCGGCGCCTGGAGATCGAGGACGTGGGGCCGGTGGTGATGGCCGACACCGTGGGCTTCATCCGCCACCTGCCGCACAAGCTGGTGGAGGCCTTCCAGGCTACCCTGCAGGAGGCTGCCGAGGCGACCCTGCTGGTGCATGTCATCGACGCCGCCGACCCCGACCGCGACCTCAACGTGGAGCAGGTGGAGACGGTGCTCGACGAGATCGGCGCCCTGGAGGTGCCGACGCTCAAGGTGATGAACAAGATCGACCTCCTCGACAGCGCCCCGCGCATCGAGCGCGATGGCGAGGGGCGACCCGAGGTGGTCTGGCTCTCGGCCCGCGAGGGGCGGGGGCTCGAGCTGCTCGAGCAGGCCCTGGCCGAGCGCCTGGCCGAGGATGTCATCGGCTTCCCGCTGACCCTGGCCCCCGAGCAGGGCCGGCTGCGCGCCGCCCTGCACGAGCTCGGCGCCGTGCGCGAGGAGCGCTTCGACGACGACGGCCGGACCCGCCTGCAGGTGCGTCTGCCGCGCCGCGACTTCCTGCAGCTGATGGCGCGACTGGGCGAGCGTGCCGAGGACTACCTGCCCGCGGCGCTGCAGGCGCGCGAGGCCTGGGAAGAGGCCTCCGGCCCGGGCTAGCGGGGCAGTAACGGGACACACAGGATCGCAACCGAGGCCCGGGCCGCCAGGCGTGGCCGGGGCAGCAACGCAGAGTGGAGAAAACCTATGGCCTGGAATGAGCCTGGTGGTGGTGGCAACCAGCACGACCCCTGGAGCGGGGGCGGTGGCCGCCGCGGAGGCGGTGGCAGCGGTGGCGGTGGCGGAGGCAACCAGCCGCCGGACCTGGACGAGGCCCTGAAGAAGTTTCAGGACAAGCTCAACGGCATGCTGGGTGGTCGCGGCGGCAAGAAGGGCGGCGGCGGTGGCGGCAACAAGGGCGGTGGCAAGCCGCGCAACGCCTTCACCCTGCCGGGCCTGCTGATCGTGGTGGCGCTGGCCATCTGGGCCGCCTCGGGCTTCTACCTGGTCGACCAGTCCGAGCGCGGCGTGGTGCTGCGCTTCGGCAAGTTCCAGGAGGTGGTGAGCCCGGGCCTGCAGTGGAACCCGCCGCTCGTCGATGACGTGCGCATGGTCAACGTCACCCGGGTGCGCTCGCTGACCCAGACCCAGTCGATGCTGACCCGCGACGAGAACATCGTCGAGGTCGAGATCTCGGCCCAGTACCAGGTCGCCCAGCCGCGCGACTTCGTGCTCAACGTGCGCAACCCGCAGCTCTCCATCGAGAACGCCCTGGACAGCGCCCTGCGCCACGTGGTCGGCGGCACCGACATGATCGATATCCTGACCTCGGGCCGCGAGATCCTCGGCAGCTCCGTGGCCAGCCGCCTGCAGTCCTACCTGGATAGCTACGGCACCGGCATCCGGCTGCAGACCATCAACATCGAGTCCACCTCGGCGCCGGCGCCGGTGATCGACGCCTTCGACGACGTCATCCGTGCCCGCGAGGATCGCCAGCGCACCATCAACCAGGGCATGGCCTACGCCAACGCCATCATCCCCGAGGCCCAGGGCCAGGCGCAGCGCATCGTCGAGCAGGGCCAGGGCTACCGTGAGTCGGTGGTCGCCGAGGCGCGCGGTCAGACCAACCGCTTCAACTCGCTGCTTGGCGAGTACCAGGACTCTCCGGAGGTGATGCGCCAGCGCCTCTACCTCGACGCCATCGCCGAGGTGTTCGGCAAGACGCCGAAGGTGCTGGTCGACGTGGCCGAGGATGCGCCGCTGATGTACCTGCCCCTCGACCAGATGGGCGGCGGCAGCGGCTCCCCCCGGCAGCAGGGCGAACAGGGCGAGCTCGACCCGCGGGTGCTCGAGCGCCTGCGCAGCAGCGAGGCGGGTAGCACCTCCTCGAGCAACAGCAGCAACACCGGTGGTATCCGCAGGGAGGGCCGCTAAATGATCAACAATCGTTCCCTGCTCATCGTCGGCGGCCTCGCCGCCGTGGCCTGGCTGGCCAGCAACAGCCTCTACGTGGTCGACGAGACCGAGCGCGCCGTCAAGCTGCGCTTCGGCGAGATCATCGAGGAGAACATCCAGCCCGGCCTGCACGTGAAGGTGCCGATCACCCAGACGGTGCGCAAGTTCGACACCCGGGTGCTGACCCTGGACACCGATCCCAGCCGCTACCTGACCCTGGAGCAGAAGGCGGTGATCGTCGACTCCTACGTTAAGTGGCAGGTGGTCAACCCGACCAAGTACTACGAGGCCACCTCCGGCGACGAGATGATGGCGGTGCGCCTGATCCAGCCGCGGGTCGACGAGAGCCTGCGTAACGAGTTCGGTCGCCTCAACCTGCAGCAGATCATCGCCGAGCGTCGCGACGACCTGATGACCGGGCCCACCGAGGACCTCGACGCGCTGCTGCGCGACGAGCTCGGGGTGGCGATCCTCGACGTGCGGGTCAAGCGCATCGACCTGCCCGACGACGTCTCCTCGGCGGTCTACGAGCGCATGCGCTCCGAGCGTGAGCGCGAGGCCCGCGAGTGGCGTGCCCAGGGCCAGGAGGAGGCCGAGCGCATCCGTGCCAACGCCGACCGTCGCCGCCAGGTGCTGCTGGCCCAGGCCAACGAGCGCGCCGAGACCCTGCGCGGTGAGGGCGACGCCGAGGCGGCCGCGCTCTATGACCAGGCCTACTCCCAGGATCCCGAGTTCTTCGCCTTCTGGCGCAGCCTGCAGGCGTACCGGGAGAGCTTCGATGGCGACCGCGACATGCTGGTGCTCGACCCCTCCAGCGACTTCTTCCGCTACCTGAAGAGCGCCATCCCCTCCGGCGAGGAGTGATGGCCAGACGCGCCGGGGTTCATCCCCGGCGCAAACGTGGTAGACTCCTGCAACCGGGCGTGGCCCGGTTTTTTTGTGGCCGTCCCCCGCCGCGACGCGCCCCCGAACTCTCGGCCGGAGCGCCCGTTTCCCGGCCATTTCACTGCCTTGCAGGAAGATTCACATGACCATCGCTGACCGCTGGCTGCTGCCCGACGGCATGGACGAGGTGCTGCCGCCCCAGGCGAGCCGCATGGAGGAGCTGCGCCGCGCGCTGCTCGACCTCTATCACCGCTGGGGCTACGACCAGGTGATGCCCCCCACCGCGGAGTTCCTCGACTCCCTGCTTACCGGCACCGGCTCGGACCTGGCGCTGCAGACCGTCAAGCTCACCGACCAGCTCACCGGCCGCATGATGGGCATTAGCGCCGACGTCACCCCCCAGGTGGCCCGCATGGACGCCCACTCCCTCAAGCGCCAGGGCCCGGTGCGGCTGTGCTACTGCACCAATGTGCTGCGCGCCACCCCGGACCAGCATCAGGGCGGACGCAGCCCGGTGCAGGTGGGGGTCGAGCTGTTCGGCCACGCCGGCCTCGAGGCCGACCTCGAGATCCTCAACCTGGCGCTGGCCTCGCTGACCGCCGCCGGCGCCGAGGAACTGCACCTGGCGCTGGGTCACATCGGCATCTACCGCAGCCTGGTGGAGGCCGCCGGGCTCGACGCCGACGCCGAGCGGGCGATGTTCGAGGCCCTCGAGCTGAAGTCGCCGGGCGAGCTCGCGGCGCGGGTCGCCGAGAGCGTGGCGGATCCGGCGCTGGCCGAGATGTTCATGGCGCTGGGGCGCCTGCACGGCGGCGTGGAGGTGCTCGACGAGGCCCGCGAGGCTCTCGCCGAGGCGCCCGCCCCGGTGGCCGCGGCGCTGGAGCAGCTGCGCGCCCTGCTGCGTGGCGTGCTGGCCGCCCACCCCGAGGTGGCCCTCTACCTCGACCTGGGGGAGCTGCGCGGCTACGCCTACCACACCGGCATGATGTTCGCCGTCCATGTACCCGGCTATGGCCAGGCGCTGGCCAAGGGCGGGCGCTATGATGACACCGGGCGCGCCTTCGGCCGCGCCCGCCCGGCCACCGGCTTCTCCATGGACCTCAAGCAGCTGGCCACGCTGTCGCCGGCCGAGCCGCCCCGCGACGGCATCTGGGCGCCGGCGGAGGGCGAGGGGCTGGCGGAGGCCGTGATGGCGCTGCGCGCCGAGGGCGAGCGCGTGGTGCAGGCGCTGCCCGGGCAGCGCACCGGCCCCGTGGAGCACCGCTGCGACCGTGAGCTGGTGCAGGCCGCTGGCCGCTGGCAGGCCGTGACACTGTAGACTGGGTTACCACCTTGGCGCGACGGCCCGCCGCCGCGCGGCAACGAGAGACGAGAGAGCAATGGGCAAGAACGTAGTCGTACTGGGCACCCAGTGGGGTGACGAGGGCAAGGGCAAGGTCGTCGACCTGCTCACCGAATCCGCCGACGCGGTGGTGCGCTTCCAGGGCGGTCACAACGCCGGCCACACCCTGGTGATCGACGGCGAGAAGACCGTCCTCCACCTGATCCCCTCCGGCATCCTCCGCCAGGACAAGATGTGCGTCATCGGCAACGGCGTGGTGCTGTCCCCCGAGGCGCTGATCAAGGAGATCCGCGAGCTGGAGGCCAAGGGCGTGCCGGTACGCGAGCGCCTGCGCCTGTCGCCGGCGTGTCCGCTGATCCTGCCCTACCATGTGCGCCTCGACCAGGCCCGCGAGAAGGCCCGCGGCGTGGCCAAGATCGGCACCACCGGGCGCGGCATCGGCCCCGCCTACGAGGACAAGGTGGCGCGTCGCGGCCTGCGCCTGGGCGACATGCTGCATCGCGAGCGCTTCGCCTCCAAGCTCGGCGAGGTGCTGGACTACCACAACTTCGTGCTGGTCAACTACCACGGCGAGGCGCCGGTGGACTTCCAGGAGGTCCTCGACGGCGCCATGCAGATGGCCGAGGAGCTGCGTCCCATGGTGGCCGACACCGTGAGCCTGGTGCATGGCGTGCGCCGCAACGGCGAGAACATCCTCTTCGAGGGCGCCCAGGGCTCGCTGCTGGACATCGACCACGGCACCTACCCCTATGTCACCAGCTCCAACACCACCGCCGGCGGCACCGCCACCGGTTCCGGCGTGGGACCGCTCTACCTCGACTACGTATTGGGCATCACCAAGGCCTACACCACCCGGGTCGGCTCCGGTCCCTTCCCCACCGAGCTGTTCGATGACCATGGCCGCCACCTGGCCGAGAAGGGCCACGAGTTCGGTGCCACCACCGGGCGGCCACGCCGCTGTGGCTGGTTCGACGCCGTGGCCCTGCGTCACGCGGTGCAGATCAACTCGGTCTCCGGCCTCTGCCTGACCAAGCTCGACGTGCTCGACGGCCTGGAGAACATTCGCGTCTGCGTCGGCTACCGCAGCAAGGATGGCGAGGTGCTCGACACCCCGGTGGACTCCGAGGGCTACGAGGCCATCGAGCCGGTCTACGAGGACCTGCCGGGCTGGAGCGAATCCACCCTGGGGGTGCGTCGGGTCGAGGACCTGCCGGCCAACGCGCGCGCCTACATCAGCTTCCTGGAGGAGAGGGTGGGGACCTCCATCGACATCATCTCCACCGGACCCGACCGCAACGAGACCATCGTGCTGCGCAACCCCTTCGGGGGCTGAGCGCGGCTGACCCGCCGAGATCCAGCAGGCCCCGCATCGCGGGGCCTGTTGCGCTTATGGGTTGCGCTCCGGGGGATCAGTAGTCGATACCGCGTCGCGCCTGGAGGCCGGCATTGAAGGCGTGGCGCACCTCCTGCATCTCGGTGACGGTGTCGGCCATGGCCAGCAGGTCGCGATGGGCGTTGCGCCCGGTGACGATCACGGTCTGCTCGGCGGGACGATTCTCGATGGCGCGCCGGACCGTGGCGATGTCCAGGTAGCCGAACTTGAGCATGTAGGTGATCTCGTCGAGCACCACCAGGTAGACCCCGGGGTCGGCCAGCATGCGCTCGGCGTCGGCCCACACCTCTTGGCAGGCGGCGGTGTCCGCCTCGCGGTTCTGGGTCTCCCAGGTGAAGCCGGTGCCCATGATGGCGACCTCGAGGTTGGGGTCCTCCACCAGCCGCTCGCGCTCGCCGCACTCCCACTGCCCTTTGATGAACTGCACCACCCCGACCCGGTAGCCATAACCCAGGGCGCGGGTGACGGTGCCCCAGGCGGCGGTGGTCTTGCCCTTGCCGTTGCCGGTGAAGACCAGCAGCAGGCCGCGCTGCTCGGTGGCGGCGGCCACCTTCTCGTCGACCCGGGACTTGAGTTTCTGCATCGCCTGGCGGTGGCGGGTATCGCGATCGTTCATCCTGGCTCCGTTTTCTGTACAAGGCTTGTCTAGGAGGGCGCAGCATACGCCAGCCGATGCCGCGCGTCAGCTCCCCTGACGTACCTGCGCCTCCAGGCGCGACAGGAACACTCCCATGATGCGTTCATAGAGGCCGCGGCCCAGCACGCTGTCCTCGATGCCGACGTCGATGTTGGGGTTGTCGTTGACCTCGATCACCACCACCCGCTCGCCGGCCTGCTTGAGGTCGACCCCGTAGAGGCCGTCGCCGATCAGCCGGCACGCCTTGAGCGCCGCCTTGATCACCGCCGGTGGCACCTCCTCGGGGGCGTGGGTGGTGAAGCCGCCGCTCTTCACCCGGCCACCGGAGTGGTCGTAGATCTGCCAGTGGCCGCGGGCCATGTAGTAGCGGCTGGCGAACAGCACCTGGCCATCCAGCACCCCGATGCGCCAGTCGTACTCGGTGGGCAGCCACTCCTGCACCAGCAGCAGGGCGGAGTCGCGGAACAGCCGCGCCGCCTCACGCTCCAGGGCCTGCAGACTCTCCACCTTGACCACGCCCCGGGAGAAGGCGCCGTCGGGCACCTTGAGCACCAGCGGGAAGCCCAGGTGCCCGACGCGCTCGACCAGGGGGCGGCGAAGGCGTCCTGTTCCTCGCCCACCAGGTCGCGCAGGGTCAGCGGCCGTAGGCGCGCCAGCCGCCACTGGTCGTGGCGACGGACCAGCCTGGCCTCCAGCAGCGGGCAGGGCAGCCGCTCGAAGAGCTTGCGCGCCAGGCGCTCGAGGCCCGGCTCGCGACACTCGCCGAACATCACCCTCAGGGTGAGGGTATCGCCGGCCAGGCGCTCGTGGCGGGCCAGGTCACCGAGCAGCGGGGCCAGGGTGTCCAGCTGCAGGTCGATCAGTGCCTTGCGCGACAGCTCGTTGAGGGTCTCCACCGTGGGCAGCACCCGCTGGCCGCGGGCCTGGGCCAGCAGCGAGACGTAGTAGCCGGTGCCCAGGTAGTCGAGCTCGCCGCACAGGTTGATCACGTGGGTGGTGCGCTCACCCTCGGCGGCGGCGCGGTGGCGTGGGTCCAGCGAGAGGTACGCCTCGGCGGTGATCAGGTCCTCGCTGGGGTAGTAGGGCTGCCAGTCGGCGAGGCGGTCGACGACGATACGCAAGGGGCACATGGGCGTGGGCTACCGGTCGATGGGGGAGGGCGGCGCGCGGCCGGACAGCGGCCAGCATGCTATCGCCGCACGGTGGCGACAAGCGCCTTCGTGGGTGAAAAGATTTGGTTCTTCGCAGACTGGCGTGAAAGTGAAGCCATCTTTGGCAGAGGCGGGATAGAGAAACGGCGGTAAATCCGAGTAAGCTGATATTCGCCAAAACGTCAGCCTACGGACACCGCCGTTGCCATGGATGCTACCCCGCTCTGCCTGTTCTGGAAAGGTTTCACCGTCACCCACCACGAGTTCCTGGATCCTCAGACGCTGCGGCTCCAGTTGGAGCCCGATGACCGGATCCCGCCGGTTTGCAGCGGCTGCGACCATGCCTGTTTCCTGGTTCATGACGTGCATCGCCGGCGCGTTCATGAGGCGCCACTGTTGATCTACCGGGTGGAGCTCGACGTCCCGGTACGCCGCCTGCGCTGCCCGGTTTGTGGCCCGACACGGGAGCGTATCGACTGGCTGCCGGGGCGCTCACCGGTCACCACCACGTTGCGCCAGTGGGTGGAGCGCCTGGTCACGTTGCTGCCGATTCGGCATGTCGCCGACCTGGTCGGCTTGCACTGGCATACCGTCAAGACCATTGACAAGCAGCGTCTGCAGCGCGACCTACCGGCACCTGACCCGAGTCGGTTACGGCGGCTGATGATGGATGAGTTCGCCCTGCACAAGGGGCACCGCTACGCCACGGTGGTCGCCTGCGCCGACACCCAGCAGGTGGTATGGGTGGGCGAAGGCCGCTCCCGCGAAGCAATCCGGCCGTTCTTCGAATGGCTGGGCGAGGCGCGTGAACAGATCGAGGCGGTCGCCATGGACATGAACTCAGCCTTTGATGCAGAGGTGAAGGACCAGTGCCCCAATGCCGAGGTGGTCTACGACCGCTTCCATGTGGTGGCCAAGTACGGACGCGAGGTGATGGACCGGGTTCGCGTTGATCAGGCCAACCAACTGCGCGACGACAAGGCCGCTCGCAAGGTCATCAAGGGAAGCCGCTGGCTACTGCTGCGCAACGCCGACAACCTCAAGCCCGAGCAGGCGGTCAAGCTGGAGGAGTTGCTGGCAGCCAACGCGTCATTGACCACGGCCTATGTGCTCAAGGACCAGTTGAAGACCCTGTGGTTTGCCGACGACGAGGCTACTGCCCGAAGCGCCTGGCAGGAATGGTACGAGATGGCCACCAGCAGTGGCATCGAGGCTCTGGGGCGCTTCGCCAAGCGACTGGCCCCGTACCTTGAAGGGATCCTGTCCAGTGCCCGGCACCGGCTAAATACCAGCGTGCTGGAGGGCATGAACAACCGGATCAAGGTCATGAAGCGGATGGCTTACGGGTACCGCGACACGGAGTACTTCTTCCTGAAGATCCGTGCCGCGTTTCCCGGCAAAGTGCGATGAACCAAAGATTTCATGCTGTCGCCCGGGTGACAGCGATCCTGGGTGCCACCAGAATCGGCGTGTTCCATGCGGAGTACCCGATGACCGTTCAGCTGCGCCGGGCCACCGGCCATGATCTCGATGCCCTCTACCGGCTGGAGGAGAGCGCCTTCAGCGGCGACCGCTTCAGCCGCCGCCAGCTCTGGCACCTGCTCAACCGCGCCCACGCCGAGACCTGGGTGCTGGAGCGCGACGCCGAGGCCCTCAGCCCGGCTCGGCTGCTGGGCTACGGCACCCTGCTGTTCCGCCACGGCAGCGACCGGGCGCGGCTCTACTCCTTCGGCATCCACCCCGACGCCCGCGGCGCTGGCCTGGGGCGCCGGCTGCTCGAGGCGCTGGAGGCGGCCGCCGTGGCCCGCGGCAGCGCCCGACTGGGCCTGGAGGTGCGGGTCGACAACCGCGTGGCCCTAGCCCTCTACCGGCGCATGGGCTTCCGGCTCGAGCGATGGCTGCCGGAGTACTACGAGGATGGCTGCGCCGCCTGGCAGATGGTCAAGGCGCTGGAGGCGGCGGCGGCCGCGCCCTGATAGAATCGCGCCATCCCTAACCCCCTATCGACACACCCAGGAGCCGTCATGCCCTCCTTCGATATCGTCTCCGAGTTCGACAAGCACGAGGCCAGCAACGCCGTCGACCAGGCCAACCGCGAGATCCAGTCGCGCTTCGACTTCAAGGGCGTCGACGCCGGCTTCACCCTGGAGGGCGACACCGTCAGCCTCGAGGCCGAGGTGGACTTCCAGCTCAAGCAGATGCTCGACGTGCTGCGCGGAAAGCTGATCGGCCGCGGCATCGATGCCCGCTGCCTCGACGTCCAGGAGCCGGTGCTCTCCGGGGTGCGCGCCCGCCAGCAGGCCCACCTCAAGCAGGGCCTGGAGCAGAAGGAGGCCAAGGACATCGTCAAGCGCATCAAGGACTCCAAGCTCAAGGTGCAGGCCCAGATCCAGGGCGAGAAGGTGCGCGTCACCGGCAAGAAGCGCGACGACCTCCAGGCGGTGATGGCGCTGCTGCGCGGCGAGCAGGGCCCCGACCTGCCGCTGCAGTTCGACAACTTCCGCGACTGATCCCGCCTCGGGCCCGCGGCTAAGGGCCCCATAGCCAGCCCCGATTGGCATGCCGGGCCCGCCTGCGCTTCAATGAAGAGATCGTCGGTAAGGGAGCGCCGGATGTCCGAGCTCAAACGCCTCGTCTACCTCGCCATCGCCGGCGTCGGCTTCGCGCTGGGGGTGGTGGGTGTGTTCGTGCCGCTGATGCCCACCACCTGCTTCATGCTGCTGGCGGTGTGGGCCGCCACCAGGAGCTCGCCGCGCCTGGCCGGCTGGATCCGCGCCCACCCGCGCTTCGGCCCCGCGGTGCTGGCCTGGGAGGGCGAGCGTGCCATCCCGCGCCATGCCAAGCGGCTCGCCGCCGCCATGCTGGCGCTGTCGATGCTGGTGCTGGCGCTCACCGTGAGCCTGCTGTGGCTTAAGCTCGCCCTGATCGCCGGCCTCGCCCTGCTCGGGGCCTGGATCGTCACCCGGCCGGAGCCGGCAGTGTGACGGGTGCTTTGAGTAGATCTGTCGAAGTGAGTTATCAGACGACAGCGAAAGGCGCTGGGGACAGGCCGAAGAGGGGGTCCTATGCCAGGGATGGCATCGGTAGCGCCCAGGGAGGGGTTCACAGCGCCCCCTCGAAGGCCTTTCCCCGGGAAAGCCTGGAGCGGTGCTTACAACTGCGATAGCCCTGGCGCTTTGAGGTCGGGGGGCGCGGCGCCGTACAATGGGGGCAATTCTCGACAGGAGCATCTCGCATGTCCGACCCCCAGGCGACCTACCTGAGCGACTACCGTCCCCCTGCCTACCGCGTCACCCACACCGAGCTCACCTTCGACCTCGACCCCGCCGCCACCCGGGTCAAGGCGCGCCTGCACCTCGAGCGTCACCCCGAGCGCACGGCCGGCGAGCCGCTGGTGCTCGATGGCGAGGGCCTGACCCTGGAGGCGATCGCCCTCGACGGCGAGCCCCTGGAGGCGGACGAGTACAGCCAGGACGAGGCGCGCCTGACGGTGCACCGGGTGCCCGAGCGCTTCCACCTGGACACCGAGGTGACCATCGCGCCCGAGGCCAACACCGCCCTGGAGGGGCTCTACCTCTCCAACGGCATGTACTGCACCCAGTGCGAGGCGGAGGGCTTCCGGCGCATCACCTTCTACCCGGATCGCCCCGACGTCATGGCCACCTTCGCCACCACGGTGATCGGCGGTGCCGGCGAGCCGGTGCTGCTCTCCAACGGCAACCCGGTGGAGCGCGGCGAGCTGCCGAACGGTCGTCACTTCGTCACCTGGGAGGACCCGCACCCCAAGCCCTGCTACCTGTTCGCGCTGGTGGCCGGCGACCTGAAGAAGGTCGAGGACGCCTTCACCACCATGAGCGGGCGTGAGGTGACCCTGCAGATCTGGGTCGAGGAGGAGAACCTCGACAAGACCGACCACGCCATGGCCTCGCTGAAGCGCGCCATGCGCTGGGACGAGGAGGCCTACGGCCGCGAGTACGACCTCGACCTATTCATGATCGTGGCGGTCAACGACTTCAACATGGGCGCCATGGAGAACAAGGGGCTCAACATCTTCAACTCGGCGGCGGTGCTGACCCATCCCCACACCGCCACCGACGCCGCCTTCCAGCGGGTCGAGAGCATCGTCGCCCACGAGTACTTCCACAACTGGTCCGGCAACCGCGTCACCTGCCGCGACTGGTTCCAGCTCTCCCTCAAGGAGGGCTTCACCGTCTATCGTGACCAGTGCTTCTCCGCCGACACCAACTCCCCGGCGGTCAAGCGCATCGAGGACGTCTCCTTCTTCCGCACTGCGCAGTTCGCCGAGGATGCCGGCCCCACCGCCCACCCGGTGCGTCCCGACCACTACATCGAGATCGGCAACTTCTACACCCTGACCATCTACGAGAAGGGTGCCGAGGTGGTGCGCATGCTGGCCAACCTGGTGGGCGAGGAGGCCTTCCGCCGCGGTAGCGACCGCTACTTCGAACGCTTCGACGGCCAGGCGGTGACCATCGAGGACTTCGTCGACTGCATGGCCGAGGCCTCGGGCCTGGATCTTTCCCAGTTCCTGCGCTGGTACTCCCAGGCCGGCACCCCGGAGATCGACGCCTTCGGCGAGTATGACTATGCCAAGGCCGAGTACCGCCTGATCCTGCGCCAGCGCACCCCGGTGACCCCCGACCAGCCCGACAAGCAGCCGCTGCACATCCCGGTGCGCCTGGGCCTCGTCGGCACCAAGAGCGGCCGCGACCTGCCGCTGACCCTGGAGGGCGAGGCGCTGGGCAGCGACGCCGTGATCCACCTGCGCGAGGCGGAGCAGGAGTTCCTGTTCACCGATGTCAGCGAGGCCCCGGTGCCCTCGCTGCTGCGCGGCTTCTCGGCGCCGGTGAAGCTGCGCTTCCCCTATGGCCGCGAGGACCTCGCCTTCCTGCTGGCCAACGACGGTGACGGCTTCAACCGCTGGGACGCCGGCCAGCGCCTGGCCATGCTGGCCCTGGACGACCTGATCGCCGCCCACCGCAACGGGGTGGAAAAGGTGATGGACCCGCGGGTGATCGAGGCCTTCCGTGGCCTGCTGGAGGGGGAGCCCGAGGATCGCGCGGTGCTCGCCGAGATGCTCACCCTGCCCAGCGAGGCCTATATCGCCGAGCAGCAGCCGCTGGTGGATGTCGACGCCATCCACGCCGCCCGGGAGTTCATGCGCCAGGGGCTGGCCATGGCGCTGCGCGACGACTTCCTGCGGGTCTATCGCGAGAACCAGCGCGACGAGGCCTATGCGCCGACCCCGGAGCAGATCGCCCGGCGCAGCCTCAAGAACGTGGCGCTGGCGTATCTCATGGCCATCGAGGACGAGGATGGCGTGGCCCTGGCCCGGGAGCAGTTCGAAGCCGACCACAACATGACCGATGTGCGCCACGCCCTGACCCTGCTGACCCACAGCCGCCGCGATGAGCTCAGCGAGCCGGCACTCAAGGCCTTCGGCGAGAAGTGGGCCCACGACCCGCTGGTGATGGACCAGTGGTTCGCCATCCAGGTGACCCGCCCGCAGGCCGACGTGCTGGAGCGGGTCAAGTTCCTGATGGAGCACCCCGCCTTCTCGCTGAAGAACCCCAACAAGGTGCGCGCCCTGATCGGCACCTTCGCCGCCCAGAACCGGGTCAACTTCCACCGCCTGGACGGCGCGGGCTACCGCCTGCTGGCCGACACCGTGATCGAACTCAACCGCCTCAATCCCGAGATCGCCGCGCGGCTGGTCACCCCACTGACCCGCTGGGCGCGCTTCGACGAGCCGCGCCAGGAACTCATGAAGGCCGAGCTCGAGCGCATCCGCGCCGAGGAGCTCTCGCCGAACGTCTACGAGGTAGTCGAAAAGGCCCTGGCCTGATTACCCGTTTCCCTGACAGCAAAAAAGCGCCGCCCCGAGGGGCGGCGCTTTCACGTCGGGATGGCGGTCAATAGATCAGCCAGCTCAACACCACGAAGCCCAGCAGCAGCCATACCAGGGTGGCGACGATGGCGCGGCGGGTGAGGGCGCGGAACGCCTTCCACAGCATCCACAGGCCGACCACCAGGATCAGCAGGCTGACGATGGAGGTGGAGATGCCCAGCGAGCCGGCCAGCCACTGAAGAAAGCCGCGGGCGGAGTCGCCGATGTTGGCGAAGAAGCCGGTCAGCAGGTCGACGACGAAGCGGATGACCTCGCCGAGCGTCCTGCCGACCCAGGTGAAGAACTCTTCCATGTGCGTAGTCCCTGACGTGTCGCGTAGCCGCTAACGGTAACCACCCCTGCCACGCTTGTCATCATCGGCCGGGGCCTCAGCCGAGGTGGCTGGAGACCGGCTCGATGCCTGACTCCTCGGCGGCACTGTCCGCCAGGGCCCGGCCCGCCTCGTCGTAGACGTGGAACACCGCGCTGGCACCCAGCTCCCGGATCGGCTCGATCTCTTCCGGGAACTCGACCACGGCGGTGATCTTGCCCGGGAACTGGCGCGAGCGCAGTTGCTTGAGGGCGAAGAGGTTACCGGCATGGTGAGGCATGGCCAGTACCACCATGTGCACGCCGGGTGACATCAGCAGCTTGTCCCAGAAGTCGGAATCCAGCGCATCGCCCTCCACGGCATTGAAACCGCGGCTGGAAAGCATCTTGATGCTGGCGGGGTTGCTGTCGATGCCCAGCACGCGCAGGCCATACTGCTTCTGCAGACGGCGATAGACGCTACGTCCGATGCGCCCCATCCCCAGCACCACGGCCTCGGCATCCCCCACCTCGATGGGGCGGTCGCTGGGGGAAAGCTCCCCGCGGAGCCGCTTGGGCAGGCGTGGCTCCAGCCAGCGATAGATGCCCTCGCTGACGGCATTGATCATCGCCGAGAGGCCGAAGCTCAGCGCCACGGCCAGCGAGATCACGATCAGCCAGTCCTCGCCGAGGAGTCCCCCCGAGACGGCGATGGCCCCCACGATCAGCCCGAACTCCGAGTAGTTGGAGAGGCTCAGGGTCGCCAGGATCGAGGTGCGGTTGCGCATCGGGAAGCGCATGAACACCAATTGGTAGAGCAGGCTCTTGAGGGGCAGCAGTGCCAGCAGCAGCAGCGCCATGCTCAGGTGGCTGAGCTCGGGCATGGCGGTGAGGCCGATACCCAGGAAGAACCCCACCAGCAGAAGCTCCTTGATGTTGAACATGGACCGCGCCAGGGTCTGGGCGGCGGGATGGGGCGCCAGCAGCAGGCCGATGATCAGGGCGCCGAGATCCCCCTTGACCCCGAGCGCCTCGAACAGGGAGTAGCCTAGCACCAGGGCGAGCAGCATCCCGAAGAGGATCTGCATCTCGCCATGGCCAAGGCGGTCGAGCAGTTGGCGCAGCAGCGGAGCGAGGGGGATCAGCAGTACCAGGCCCAGCGCCCAGACGCTGGGCAGCTTGCCGGTGGAGGCAGTGATGAACAGCACCGCGAAGATGTCCTGCATGATCAGCACGCCGATGGCGAGCCGGCCATAGGCGGTCTGGGTCTCGCTGCGCTTCTCCAGCACCTTGATCACGAACACCGTGCTGGAGAAGGAGAGGGCGAAGCCCAGCAGCAGCAGTGTCTGCCACTGGCTGTCGGCCAGCAGGCTCAGTCCCCAGCCCTTGAGCAGCGCCAGCAGGCCGAAGAACAGCAGCGACGAGCCCAGCATGTGCAGGGTGGCGCCGCCCCAGACATCTCCGCGCAGCAGGGTGCGCACGTCGAGTTTCAGGCCGATGGTGAACAGCAGCAGGGTGACCCCGATGTCGGAGATCAGGTCGAGCAGGGGCGTCCTGTCGAAGCCCAGGGCGTTGAGGAGGAAACCGGCGACCAGGAAGCCGACCAGTGGCGGCAGTCGGATGGCGATGGCGCCGAGGCCGCCGACGAAGGCGGCAAGGAGAAAGGCCGGTTCGATCATTCACGCTCCCTGTTCGATGGATCGGACATGCCCCACAGTTTACGGGAGCCGGCGGTGGAATGGCATGATTCGACGCCAGCCTGCCCTGGCGGTGTGACGCCGCCGAGACGGGACGGGCCTCGCCTTGCCGGTGTCGTCAGTCTGCCGGCGAGCGGCTAAGGTTAAGCGAGGGTGCCGCAGTCGGCGCCTGTCCCTTCACTCCCGGTCGAGGATGCCATGGACCTCTCGCTGATCCTGCCCATCGTGCTGCTGGTCGCCCTGCTGATCTATGCGGTCAGCATCTACAACCGCCTGGTGGCGCTGAAGAACCGCTTCCAGAACGCCTTCGCCCAGATCGAGGTGCAGCTCAAGCGGCGCCACGACCTGATCCCCAACCTGGTGGAGACCGCCCGCGCCTACATGGCCCACGAGCGCGAGACCCTCAGCGCGGTCACCGAGGCGCGCAACGCCGCCGAGGTGGGCCTCAAGCACGCCGCCGCCGCCCCCGGCAATGCCGCCGCCATGGCCGAGCTGGCCGGTGCCGAGGGGGCGCTGGGCGCCGCCCTGGGGCGCCTCAACGTGGTGATGGAGGCCTATCCGGACCTCAAGGCCTCGGAGAACATGCAGCAGCTCTCCGAGACCCTGACCAGTACCGAGAACCGCGTCGCCTTCGCGCGCCAGGCCTTCAACGACGCCGTCATGCAGTACAACACCTACAAGCAGAGCTTCCCGCCGGTGATCCTGGCGGCCTCCTTCGGCCACCGCGACGACGCCGCGCTGCTCGAGTTCGAGGACAGCGCCGAGATCCAGGCCGCGCCGCGCGTCAGCTTCTGAGGCTCGCGCCATGGACTTCTTCACCGCCCAGGATCGCGCCCGGCGCCTCTCCGGCCGGCTGGTCCTGCTGCTGCTGCTCGCCGTGGTGGCCCTGGTGGTGCTGACCTGCGTGCTGGTGGCGGTGACGGTGGTGGTGCTGAACCCGGAGCGGATGGGGGCCGGCGACCCGCTGACGGCGGCGCTGGAGCCGCGCCTCTTCGCCATGGTGGCGGGCGGCGTGGTGGCGGTGGTGGTGCTCGGCGGCCTGGTGCGCCATCTGCAGCTGCGTGCCGGGGGCTCGGCGGTGGCCGAGGCGCTGGGCGGGCGGCCGCTGGCGCTGGACACCCGCGACGAGGGCGAGCGGCGGCTGCTGCATGTGGTGGAGGAGATGGCCATCGCCTCGGGACTGCCGGTGCCCGCCGTCTACCTGCTCGACGACGCCGCCATCAACGCCTTCGCCGCGGGGCACGACAGCCACGATGCGGTGATCGGCGTGACCCGCGGGGCCATCGAGCACCTCGACCGCGACCAATTGCAGGGCGTCATCGCCCATGAGTTCAGCCATATCCTGCACGGCGACATGCGCCTCAACCTGCGCCTGGTGGCGCTGCTCCACGGCATCCTGGTGATCGGCCTGGCGGGGCTCGACCCACGCCTGCTCGATGCCGCCCACGAGCCCTTCGCGGCCCGGGCGCTGGTCTACGCCATCCTGATGGGCGTCGAGCCGGCCAGCCGCGAGGCCCAGCGGGCGGTGCTGGGGCGCCAGGCGCTGCCCGAGGTGGTGGCCGAGCTCGATGCCCTGGCCGAGCCCCTGGACCGGCTCTCGCCCGGCGACCGGCTGCCGCTGATCGAGCTCTCGCTGCCGGCGCTGCGCGCCCTGAGCCCCGCCCAGGGCGCGCGCTTTCGCAGCTGTCTGGATGGCCTGATGGCCGCCGAGACGGCGCCCGGCGCCCTGCAGTGGGCCCTGCATCGCCTGGTGCGTGCCGGGCTCGACGGCGAGCGGCGTGCGCTGCGCGACCGCCGGCTGGCCGACCTGGGTGGCCCGCTGTCGCGGCTGCTCTCCGCCCTGGCGCTGGCGGGTCACCCCGAGCCCGAGGCGGCGCGGGAGGCCCTGGCCGGCGTGTCCGCGGCGCTGGGCGTGCCCCTGGACTTCGTCGCCGAACCGGCGACGGCCGCGGAGCTGGAGTGGGCGCTCTCGCGGCTGGCACGGCTGCGCGACGCCGATCGCGCGCCGCTGGTCGCCGCCATGGTGTGCTGCGTGGCGCATGACGGCCGCGTCGCCCCCGAGGAGGCCGAGCTGCTGCGCGCGGTGGCCTGGAGCCTGGGCTGCCCGCTGCCGCTGGGCGAGCTCGACGCGGCCTGAGCGGGCGACTTGCGAGGCACGAGGCGCTCTGCTGCAATGTGTCTCCTTGAACACGCAGATGGAGTCGCCATGAGCACCCAACCCTGGAAACCGACCCTAGTGGCGCTGCTGCTGGCGCTGGGCCTGGCCGGCTGCGGCAACGGCGACGATCCCGCCCCCGAGGCCTCGTCAGGCGCCGAGGAGAGTGCCGAGGAGAGTGTCGAGGAGAGTGTCGAGGAGAGTGTCGAGGCCGCGCCGACGGAGCCGGCACCCGAGGAGCCCGTCGAGGCACCCGAGGCGGACGTGGCGGCCGAGGACGCCGGAGGGGCAGAGGCCGCCGTGGAAGGGGAGGGCGCGCCGGCCGGTGAGCCGGTCGAGGCCGATGCCGAGACGACGCTGGGGGCCTCGCCCGAGGCGACCCTGGAGGGGGAGGGAACCCTGACCGGCGAGGCGACCCGCGAGGACGTGGATGCCATCATCGAGGAGACCGAGAAGCGCTTCGAGGAGGCCCGCCAGCGCATCGACGAGCAGTTCGAGCAGGCCGAGCAGGAGGCCGTGGTGCCGGAGCCCATGGAGGGAGAGGCGGAGGTCGGGATCGACATCGACACCTCCCTCGACGAGGAGCCGCTGAGCGGGGAGGCGATGGGCGATGCCGAGGTCGACGCCTTCCTCGAGGAGCAGGAGCGCCGCTTCGAGGCGGCCCAGCGCGAACTGGAGCAGCAGTTCGAGGCGATGGAGCAGGAGGTGCCCGAGTTCGGCGACGATCAGGCTACACCCTGGGAGGAGGCGTCCGTGCCGGGCGAGGAGGCGACGCCCGAGGAGTGAGCGGTCGTAGGCTTCCGGCAGCACGACCCATGGCACCCAACGCGACGGGCCCACCGCCAGGGTGGGCCCGTCTCTTTCAGCGGCGGCTCAGCAGCAGTGCTGTCGCCGCGTCCGGCAATGCCTCAGTCGGCGGGCCGGATGTTGGAGGCCTGAAGGCCCTTCTTGCCCTGAGTCACTTCGAAGGTGACCTTCTGGCCGTCCTGCAGGGACTTGAAGCCTTCAGCCTGAATCTCGGAGAAGTGCGCGAACAGGTCATCGCCGCCGTCGTCCGGGGAGATGAAGCCGTAACCCTTGGTGTCGTTGAACCACTTGACAGTGCCAGTTGCCATTTGTCGATTTCCTTAACTTGCTAGATAGTGTTGCCGGCGCGGGCGTGACGTCACGCCGTTGCCGCGGTGCCTGGCGGGAAAAGAAGGAAGCGTGTTCAACTGACATCGTTCCATCCGGGACCAGCGCATCGTCTGCGGCGCCTCGGCTTACCGGCCTGGGTGCCCGCGGTGGGACGCCGGGAGCCGCTACCGAGCCCGCAAGGTCACTCTAGTTGGAAACCCCGGAAGCGTCCAGCACGCCCGGCCACCTCCCTTCACCCGTTTCGAGATCGACATGACCCATACCGCCATCGCCCCTCGCGACACCCACAGCAAGCTGCTCGGCTACCTGCTCTGGCTGTTCGGCTTCCTGGGGGCCCACCGCTTCTACTACGGCAAGCCGGTGACCGGCACCCTATGGTTCTTCACCCTCGGCCTGCTGGGCATCGGCTGGCTGATCGACCTCTTCCTGATCCCTTCCATGGATCGCCAGGCGGACCTGCGCTTCACCGCCGGGCCCATCAACTATTCCCTGGCCTGGCTGCTGCTGACCTTCCTCGGGGTGTTCGGCCTGCACCGCTTCTACCAGGGCAAGTGGCTCACCGGGATCCTCTACCTGCTCACCTTCGGCCTGCTGGGGCTGGGGGTGCTGTACGACTTCTGGACCCTCAACGACCAGATCTCGATGCGCCACGCGCGCCGGGCGGGCTAGCGCCATGCTGGTCGATGCGCAGTTCTGGCCCTTCCTGGTGGCGATCACCCTGCTTTCCGTCACCCCGGGAGTGGACACCCTGCTGGTGATCCGCAACACCGCCCGCGGCGGGGTGCGCGACGGGGTGCTCACCAGCCTGGCGATCTGCTGCGGGCTCTTCGTGCACGCCGCGGTCTCGGCGCTGGGGATCTCGCTGATCCTGCTGCAGTCGGCCTGGGCCTTCGGCGTGCTCAAGCTGGCGGGGGCCGCCTACCTGATCTGGCTGGGGCTCCAGGCGCTCCTCGCGGCGCGGCGCGGCCAGGGGCTGCCGGTAGCCGGGGTAAGCGGGGCACGCCAGACGGTGCCCGTCTGGCGGCCGCTGCGCGAGGGGCTGCTCTCCAATGTGCTCAACCCCAAGACGGTGGTCTTCTACATGGCCTTCCTGCCGCAGTTCATCGCCCCCGGCGACCCGGCACTGGCCAAGTCGCTGTTCCTGGCCGGGGTGCACTTCGTGATCGCCAACCTCTGGCAGGTGGGGGTGGCGCTGATGGTGGGCGGCGCCGGCCGGCTGCTGGCCAGCGCCGCCTTCGCCCGCTGGCTCAACGGCGTGACCGGCGCCGTGCTCATCGCCTTCGGCATCAAGCTGGCGCTGGAACGCCAGCCCGGCTAGTTGCGGGCCAGCAGCGAGCCGTCGTAGCGCACCGCCTTCTCGGCGTCGCTGAGCATCGCGACCCCCGTGCTGTCGCCGCCGTTGGCCAGGCTCTCGAAGATCGCCCGGTAGGTGAGTACCGCCTTGACGTAGCGGCGGGTCTCGCGGAAGGGGATGCGCTCGACGAAGAGGTCGAACTCGCTGCCGGCACTCTCCTCCAGCCAGCGGTCCACGCGGCCGGGGCCGGCGTTGTAGGCCGCCGCCGCGGCCAGGCGGTTGCCCCGGTAGCGTTCCAGCATGTCGCGGATGTAGGTGCTGCCCAGGCGAATGTTGAGCTCGGGGTCGAGCACGCCGTAGGGGCCGGGGTCGCCGATGCCGAGCTGGCGGGCCAGCTGGGTGGCGGTGCCGGGCATCACCTGCATCAGGCCGCGGGCGCCGGCCGGCGAGAGCGCCTCAGGGTTGTAGGCGCTCTCGCGCCGGGCGATGCCCATCAGCAGGTAGGGGTCGACCCCGGTCATCCGCCCCCAGTGCAGGAAGTGCTCGCGGTAGGCCTCGGGGAAGCGCCACGCCAGGGCATCCCACAGCTGCCCGGCGATGGTGGTCTGCACCAGCTTGGCGTGCCAGCCACGGCGGGCGGCGTAGTCGCCCAGGGCGCGCACCTCGCGCGGGCCGGCGCGGCGCACCGCGGCGTACCACTCGCTGGCGGCGAGTCCCGGCTCGCCGATGCGCATCAGCGCCTCGGTGCGGCGCACCACCGGCCAGTCGGCCACCTCGCGACGCTCGGCCTCGCCGATGGCGTTGCGCTCCAGGTTCAAGGCGTAGGGCTGGCCCAGGCGGTCGGCGGCGGCGAAGCCGAAGAAGCTGCGCTCCTCGGCCGCCCGGGCGTAGGCCGCCCGGGCCTCGCTGTCGCGCCCCAGCTGCTCCTGGGCGCGGGCGGCCCAGTAGTGCCAGCGGGCGTCATCGCGGGTCTCGGCATCCATCTCGGCGAGCCATGCCAGCACCCCGCGCCAGTCGCGCTCGGCAAGGGCGGTGCGCACGCGAAGCTCGAGGAGCTCCGGGGCGGGCAGCTGGGGGAGGGCGGCATCCACCCAGGCGCGGTTCTCGCGTACCTCGCGCACCAGCGAGTAGAAGATCAGGTCGCGCTCGATGGCCCGGCGGTGCTCGGGGGCGATCGCCAGCTGCGGGGCGATCTGGCGCCAGGCCGCCAGGGCCTGTTCGGTGTCGGCACGCACGTAGCCGTGCAGGGCGGCGGCGAAGAAGGGGCCGCTGCCCGCACAGTCGGGGCCCAGGCAGCGGGGCACCTGGGTCACCGTGGCGAACGACTGCTGCACCCGCTCGACGGCGGCGAGGGCGCCCTGCCAGCGGCTGCCCAGCAGCCGCCCCAGGTAGCGTGCCAGGCCGCTCTCGCCGGCCTGCCAGGCGAGCATCTGGCGCTCCCAGATCTCCGACTCACCGATCTCGCCACGGGCGCGCAGGGTATCGAAAAGGGTGTCACAGGCGTCGGGCTGGGAGCGCCCGACGCGCCACAGCTCACGCCCACCCTCGGCGGCCATGGCGGGATCGCGGTCGAGCAGGGCGGTGTAGTAGTAGCAGCGACGCGCGGTGCCCTCCGGCTCGCCGTCGGCCACCGTCAGCAGGTGGGCGCGACGCCCGGCATGGCCGTACTGGGCGATGGCCTGGCCGCGCAGCCACTCGGCCAGGGGCGAGTCGGCGTGGCGGTCGATGAAGTCGAGCACCTCACCGGGGGCGACCTCGGGGAGGCGGTCGCGCAGGCGATGGTAGGCCACGTAGCCGGCCAGCGGGTGGTCTTGGATGGCGGCCTGGTCGACCGCGGGCCAGTCGCCGGCCCGGGCGGCCGCCAGGGCCTCGCGCATGGCGCGGTCATCGGCCTGGGCGGCCTGGGGCGGCCAGGCCAGCGGCAGGCAGGCCAGGGCGGCGACGGCCAGGCCGCGCCAGGAGAGCAGGGTGGGGCGCAGGAACATGGCGAAGCCTCCAGCAGAACGTTGCACGATGCCTCATCCTCGCCCAGGGGCGGGGCGGCGGGATAGTGTCGCCCGGTCACGACAGGCCCGCGAGGGGGCGCGGCGGGCGCGGATCGCCTGTGGTACCTTCCTGCCTTGATAGCGGAGTTTGCCGCGACGGACAAGGAGAAGGCCCATGGCGCAGAAGGGTGGCAACCTGAAGACGCGGCTGCGGCGCCGCTCCCGGGTGCTGGCGCAGATCGCCCGGGCACTGCGGCTGTTCGTGCCGATGCTCAGGGACGTGCTGCGCGGGCGCTACCGCCCGGTGCCCTGGCCGGCCATGCTGTGGATGCTGGCGGCGCTGGCCTATCTGGTCTCGCCGCTGGACCTGATCCCCGACGTCCTGGTGCTGGTGGGGGTGCTCGACGACGCGGTGATCGTCGGCTGGCTGCTGACCCGGGTCGACGCCGCCCTGGCTCCCTATCGCGCCTGGCGCGAGGGCGGGGTGGGCGCCAACGAGGACGACGCCTCCATGACCTGATACGATCGTTTGATCGACCCGCGAGACGAGCCCGACCCGCATGACGTTCCCCACCGATGCCTCGCCCGACGCCGCCGACTGGCGGCGTGCCCTGACCCGCTTCGTGACGGTGATCCCCCACACCCGGGAGCTGGGCCTCGAGGTGCTCGCGGCCGGCCCCGAGGGGGTGCGCATGCGCCTGCCCTGGCACACGGACCTTACCGGCGACGCCGTGCGCGGCCTGGTGCATGGCGGCGTGCTGACCATGCTGCTGGATACCGCCTGCGGTTCGGCGGTGCTGCCGGCCCTGCCCGCCCCCGAGGTGTGTCCGACCCTGGACCTGCGCGTCGACCACTATCGCCCGGCGTTGGCCGGCGAGCCGCTCGAGGTGGAGGCCTGGACCCGACGGGTCACCGCCTCCATCGTCTTCACCGAGGGGCGCGTCTGGCAGGCGGGGCACGGCGACGTCGCCCGGGCCGTCGGCAACTTCGTGCGCCTGGGGCCGCGCAACACCCCGCCCGGTTTCGCCGCGGCGCTGTTTGCCGAGGAGGCCTCCCATGCCTGAGGGCTTTCATCGCGCCGCCTGGCTGGCGCGCACCCGCGACGACCGCGACCTGGCCGCCTGGCTGGCGCTGATCCCCTACGCCCGGCGCATCGGCGTCAGCGCCGAGCCCGATCCCACGGGCGACGGCCTGCGCTACCGCCTCGAGCCGCACCCGGGCAACGTCGGCAACGTCATGCTGCCGGCACTGCACGGCGGCGTGGTGGCGGCCTTCATGGAGACCGCCGCGACCCTCGACCTGATGCTGGCCACCCGCGAGCCGCGCCTGCCGCGGGTGGTGGACCTCTCCATCGATTACCTGCGCGCCGCGCGCCTCGCGCCCACCTTCGCCCGCTGCGAGCTGCTGCGCGAGGGGCGCCGGCTGGCCAATGTCACGGTCAGCGCCTGGCAGGCGCGGGAGACGGCCCCGGTGGCCACCGCGCGACTGCACTTCGTGCTGGGTGAGCCCGACGCCGAGGATCGTTGAGCCCTCCTGCCGCCTTGAAAAGCGTCCACCGACCCCCATATCGACTGCCGGTTACCCACATGCCGTCATGTCGAGAAGAGAGAGGGGTTCACGCCACATGACCACCGCGACGCACCACGAGGAGACCCTCGGCTTCCAGACCGAGGTGAAGCAGCTGCTCCACCTGATGATCCACTCCCTGTATTCCAACCGGGAGATCTTCCTGCGCGAGCTGATCTCCAACGCCGCCGATGCCTGCGACAAGCTGCGCTACGCGGCGCTGGACGACGACGCCCTCTACGAGGGTGACAGCGAGCTGCGCATCGAGATCGAGCACGACGCCGAGGCGGGCACCGTCACCGTGCGCGACAACGGCATCGGCATGAGCCGCGACGAGGTGATCAGTAACCTCGGCACCATCGCCCGCTCCGGCACCGCCGAGTTCCTCAAGCAGCTCTCCGGCGAGCAGCAGAAGGACGCCCGCCTGATCGGCCAGTTCGGGGTGGGCTTCTACTCCGGCTTCATCGTCGCCGACGAGGTCACGGTGCGTACCCGCAAGGCGGGCAGCGCGCGGGACGAGGGCGTCGAGTGGCGCTCGAAGGGCGAGGGCGAGTTCACCGTCGCCGATGTCGAGCGCGAGGCCCACGGCACCGAGATCGTGCTGCACCTCAAGGCCGATGCCCAGGAGTTCGCCGACGACTTCCGCTTGCAGAGCCTGGTGCGCAAGTACTCCGACCATATCGAGGTGCCGGTGCGCATGCCCAAGGTCGAGACCGCCCGCGACGAGGAGGGCAACGAGATCGAGGGCAGCGAGACGGTCACCTGGGAGACCGTCAACGAGGCCACCGCGCTGTGGGTGCGCCCCAAGGGCGAGATCTCCGACGAGGAGTACAAGGCCTTCTACAAGCACGTGGCCCACGACTTCTCGGACCCGCTGACCTGGAGCCACAACAAGGTCGAGGGCAAGCTCGAGTACACTAGCCTGCTCTACGTGCCGGGCCGCGCGCCCTTCGACCTCTATGAGCGCGACGGCGCCCGGGGCGTGAAGCTCTACGTGCAGCGCGTCTTCATCATGGACGACGCGGAGCAGTTCCTGCCGCTCTACCTGCGCTTCATCAAGGGCGTGCTGGATACCCGCGACCTGTCGCTCAACGTCTCCCGCGAGCTGCTGCAGCAGGACCCCCAGGTCGAGAAGATCAGGTCCGCGCTGACCAAGCGCGCGCTGGACATGCTCAAGAAGCTGGCCAAGGACCAGGAGGCTTACCAGACCTTCTGGAACACCTTCGGCAGCGTGCTCAAGGAGGGGCCGGCGGAGGACTTCGCCAACCGCGAGAAGATCGCCGGCCTGCTGCGCTTCTCCACTACCCACACCGACAGCGCCACCCAGGACCAGTCCCTGGCCGACTACGTCGAGCGCATGCCGGAGGGGCAGCAGAAGATCTACTACATCGTCGCCGACGGCTTCAATGCGGCGAAGTCCAGCCCACACCTGGAGATCTTCCGTAAGAAGGGCATCGAGGTGCTGCTGCTGCACGACCGCATCGACGAGTGGCTGATGAGCCACCTCCACGAGTACGACGGCAAGAGCTTCGTCGATGTCGCCAAGGGCGAGCTCGACCTCGGCGAGATCGAGGGCGAGGAGGAGAAGAAGGCCCAGGAGGAGACCGCCAAGGCCAAGGAAGACCTGGTCAAGCGGGTCCGCGAGGCGCTGGGCGAGAGCGTCCAGGAGGTCAAGGTGACCCACCGTCTCACCGATTCGCCGGCCTGCGTGGTGCTGCCCGAGCACGAGATGGGCTTCCAGATGCGCCGCCTCATGGAGGCCGCCGGCCAGAAGGTGCCGGAGGTCAAGCCGATCCTCGAGCTCAACCCCGAGCACGCGCTGGTGGCGCGCCTGGAGCAGACCGAGGGCGAGGGCTTCGCCGACCTGGCCCATGTGCTGCTCGACCAGGCGATCATCGCCGAGGGCGGTCACCTCGATGACCCGGCCGTCTACGTCAAGCGCCTCAACGCCCTGCTGAGCGCCTGACCCCACCGCGTCACCTTCTCCGCTGCAGGCCGCCTTCGGGCGGCCTGCGCGCTTTTGCCCTTGCCTTCCTGCCTCCCGCGGCGCACCGTTGTCGAGACGTTTCTGCCCCGGATGCTTGCCTTTTCATCGCCTTCGACGCATTTTCGACGGTTGTGCAATGCGGCATTGTCCGGTATGAATATCCGGTCTGACCTATGCAAGAATTCAATAACCAACCGGGAGATCCAACGTGAAGATTGGTGCACCCAGGGAGCTCGCCAAGGGCGAGGCGCGTGTGGCGCTGACCCCTGACAGCGCGCAGTTCATCCAGAAGCTTGGACATGACTGCCTGATCGAGAGCGGTGCCGGCGTGGCCGCCGGCTTCGACGACCAGGCCTATCGCGACGCCGGCGTGACCGTGGTCGACGGCGCCGAGGCGCTGTGGAACGAGGCCGAGGTGGTGATCAAGGTCCGTGAGCCCGAGGAGGCGGAGGTCAAGCACCTGCGCCAGGGGCAGACCCTGATCAGCTTCTTCTGGCCGGCCCAGAACGAGGAGCTGCTGGAGAAGTGCCGTGCCCAGGGCGCCACCGTGGTGGCCATGGACATGGTGCCGCGCATCTCGCGGGCCCAGAAGATGGACGCCCTCTCCTCCATGGCCAACATCGCCGGCTATCGCGCGGTGATCGAGGCGGGCAACAACTTCGGACGCTTCTTCACCGGCCAGGTGACCGCCGCCGGCAAGGTGCCGCCGGCCAAGGTGCTGGTGGTGGGTGCCGGCGTGGCGGGCCTCGCCGCCATCGGCACCGCCACCAGCCTGGGTGCCGTGGTGCGCGCCTTCGATGTGCGTCCCGAGGTGGCCGAGCAGATCGAGTCCATGGGCGCCGAGTTCCTGTTCCTCGACTTCGATGAGAGCCAGGACGGTGCCGAGACCGGCGGCTATGCCGCGCCCTCCAGCCCCGAGTTCCGCGAGAAGCAGCTGGAGTGCTTCCGCGAGCAGGCACCGGACGTGGACATCGTCATCACCACCGCGCTGATTCCCGGCCGCCCCGCGCCCAAGCTGTGGCTCGAGGACATGGTCAAGGCCATGAAGCCCGGCTCGGTGATCGTCGACCTGGCGGCCGAGAAGGGCGGCAACTGCGACCTCACGGTGCCTGACGAGAAGGTGGTGACCGAGAACGGCGTGACCGTGGTCGGCTACACCGACTTCCCGTCGCGCATGGCGACCCAGTCGTCGCTGCTCTACGCCACCAACATCCGCCACATGCTCACCGACCTGACGCCGGAGAAGGATGGCCAGATCGTCCACGACATGGAGGACGACGTCATCCGTGGCGCCACGGTGACCCACCAGGGCGAGGTCACCTTCCCACCGCCGCCGCCCAAGGTGAAGGCGATCGCCGCGGCGAAGCCCAAGCCCAAGGAGAAGGAGCCGACCCCCGAGGAGAGGAAGGCCGCCGAGCACGCCGCCTTCAAGGCCCAGACCAAGCGCCAGGTGACCCTGCTCGGCGTCGGCGGCGCGCTGATGCTGCTGCTCGGCCAGGTGGCCCCGGCCTCCTTCATGCAGCACTTCATCGTCTTCGCCCTGGCCTGCTTCGTCGGCTTCCAGGTGATCTGGGGGGTCAGCCACTCCCTGCACACGCCGCTGATGGCGGTGACCAACGCCATCTCCGGGATCATCATCCTGGGCGCGATCCTGCAGATCGGCTCGGGCAACGGCCTGGTGACCCTGATGGCGGCCATCTCGGTGCTGGTGGCGACCATCAATATCGTGGGCGGCTTCCTGGTGACACGCCGGATGCTGGCCATGTTCCAGAAATCGTGAACCGCGGAGACAACCCATGCTGAGTCAAGGATTCGTGTCTGCCGCGGCGATCGCGGCAAGTGTGCTGTTCATCCTCTCCCTGGGGGGGCTGAGCAACCAGGAGAAGGCCAAGCGGGCGGTGTGGTACGGCATCGTCGGCATGGCGGTGGCGGTGTTCTTCACCGCCTTCGGCCCGGGCATCGGCGCCTACGGCTGGATGATCCCGATGATGATCATCGGCGCCGGCATCGGCGTCTATGTGGCCAAGAAGGTCGACATGACCGAGATGCCGCAGCTGGTGGCGGCGCTGCACAGCTTCGTCGGCCTGGCGGCGGTGTTCGTCGGCTGGAGCGCCGACCTCGAGCGGCGTCGCGTGCTCGCCGCGCGTGCCGTCGAGGCCAGCACCGACCAGTTCTCGGCCTTCGCCGGCCTGGTGGCCACAAAGGCGCCGGACGAGCTGATGTTCCTGCAGATTGAGGTGGTGCTGGGCGTGTTCATCGGCGCGGTGACCTTCACCGGCTCGGTGATCGCCTTCGGCAAGCTGGCCGGCAAGGTGGACGGCAAGCCGAAGCAGCTGCCCGGCGGGCACATGCTCAACGCCGGCGCCGCGGCGCTGTCGCTGCTGCTGGCCATCCTCTACCTCAACGGTGCCGGCTTCTGGACCCTGCTGCTGATCGCCGCCCTGGCGTTCTTCATCGGCTACCACCTGATCATGGGCATCGGCGGCGCCGACATGCCGGTAGTGGTGTCGATGCTCAACAGCTACTCCGGCTGGGCCGCGGCGGCCATCGGCTTCACCCTCTCCAACGACCTGCTGATCGTCACCGGCGCCCTGGTGGGCTCCTCCGGTGCCATCCTGTCGTACATCATGTGCAAGGCGATGAACCGCAACTTCCTCAACGTCATCCTCGGCGGCTTCGGCGGTAGCCAGGGCCCGGCGGCGGAGATCGAAGGGGAGCAGGTGGCCATCGACGCCGGTGGCGTGGCCAGCGCACTCAACGACGCCGACAGCGTGATCATCGTGCCGGGCTACGGCATGGCGGTGGCCCAGGCGCAGAACGCGGTCAGCGAGCTGACCCGCAAGCTGCGCAGCGCCGGCAAGGAGGTGCGCTTCGGCATCCACCCGGTGGCGGGTCGTCTGCCCGGCCACATGAACGTGCTGCTGGCCGAGGCCAAGGTGCCCTACGACATCGTGCTGGAGATGGACGAGATCAACGACGACTTCGCCACCACCGACGTGGTGATCGTCATCGGCTCCAACGACATCGTCAACCCGGCCGCCCAGGAGGATCCCAACAGCCCCATCGCCGGTATGCCGGTGCTGAAGGTGTGGGAGGCCAAGCAGGTGTTCGTCTGCAAGCGTGGCCAGGGCACCGGCTACTCCGGCATCGATAACCCGCTGTTCTTCAAGGAGAACACCCGGATGTTCTACGGCGATGCCAAGGCCAGCATCGAGTCGCTGCTGCCGCAGATCGACTGAGCCGGCCAACCGCCCGGGCCGAGGCCCGGGCGCTGTCGCCTCGAGACGCCCCCTTCGCGGGGCGTTTTTCGTTACACTGCGCCCATCGATTCCGACCGACACGGGGCGACCATGACCGACCAACCCCTGCGCGTGGCGGTGCTCGGCGGCGGCAGCTTCGGCACCGCGCTGGCCAGCATCGCCGCCGACAACGGCGCCCGGGTGCGCCAGTGGCTGCGCGACCCGGCGCTGGCTGAGCAGATCAACCGCGAGCACGTCAACGGTCGCTACCTGCCCGACTACGCCATCAACCCCGCGGTGGTGGCCGCCACCGGGATGGCCGAGGTGCTCGAGGGTGCCGACCTGGTGCTGGTGGCGATCCCCTCCAAGGCGTTCCGCGAGGTGGTGCGCCAGGCGCGTCCCTTCCTCGCCCCGCACCAGGTCCTGGTGACCACCACCAAGGGCATCCAGGAGGAGGGCTTCAAGCTGATGAGCCAGATCCTCGAGGAGGAGACCGGCTTCGCCCATATCGGGGTGATCTCCGGGCCCAACCTCGCCTCCGAGGTGGCCGACAAGCAGCTGACCGCCACGGTGATCGCCAGCGACGACCCCGAGACCCGCACCTGGGTGCAGACGGCGCTGGGCTGCGACTACTTCCGGGTCTACGCCAGCAACGACCGCTACGGGGTGGAGCTCGGCGGGGCGCTCAAGAACATCTACGCCATCGCCGCCGGCATGGCCGCCGCGCTGGGCATGGGCGAGAACACCCGCAGCATGCTGATGACCCGGGCGCTGGCCGAGATGAGCCGCTTCGCCGTGGCCCAGGGCGCCAACCCCATGACCTTCCTGGGGCTGGCCGGGGTGGGGGACCTCATCGTCACCTGCTCCTCGCGGCTGTCGCGCAACTACCGGGTCGGCTACGCCCTGGGCGAGGGCAAGTCCCTCGACGCGGCGGTGGAGGCCCTGGGCCAGGTGGCCGAGGGGGTCAACACCGTGCGCCTGGTGCGCGACAAGGCCCGTGCCGAGGGCATCTACATGCCGCTGGCCGAGGGGCTCTACCAGGTGCTGTTCAAGGCCGTGCCGGCCAAGGAGATGGCGAAGATGCTGATGCTGGGCGAGCAGAGCAGCGACGTGGAGTTCGTGCTGGCCCGGGAGGACGTCCAGCGTGCCCACCGCGAACAGGAGGGCGACAAGCAGGTGACAAAGGGTGGCGAGCATGGCTGAGCGGCTCTGGCTCATGCGCCACGGCGAGGCGGCCCCGGGTGCGCCGGACCCCGAGCGGGCGCTCACCGACCGCGGCCGGCTGGAGGTGGCGCGCATGGCGACCTGGCTGGCCGGCCAGGACGGGGTGGGCGAAGCGCGCCTGCTGGCGAGCCCCTACCGCCGCGCCCGCCAGAGCGCCGCGGCGCTGGCCGAGGCGCTGGCGCGCGAACCCGAGACGCTCTCCCTGATCACGCCGGACGACCCGCCCGGGGCGGTGAGCGACTGGCTGCTCGAACAGCCGGCGGGGCGGCCACTGATCCTGGTCAGCCATATGCCACTGGTGGGGGCCCTGACCGGGCTGCTGGTGGAGGGGCGAGCGGATCGTGGCCTCGGCTTCCCCACCGCCGGGGTGGCGGAACTGGAGGCCGAGGTGTGGGCGGCGGGCTGTGCCCGCCTGGCACGCTTCGTCAGCCCTGCCGATCTGGGCTGAGCCGGTTCCTGGCTGGGGCTTTGCAGAACGCTTGGGGCGCTGGGGGCAACCCGAAGAGGAGATGCCGTCTCTCCTGACTCGCGCTGCTAGATCAGCCCAGCCACCTGCAGGCCGAAGGCCCCCAGGGTGAGGGTGACGCTGGCCATCAGGGTGGTCAGGGCGATGATGTTGGCGGTGAGTACGGCGTTGCCGCCCATCGCCTTGGCCATCACGAAGGCCGCCGCCGCGGTGGGACTGGCGAAGAACAGGAACATCACCCCCAGCTCGCGCCCCTCGAAGCCTGCCAGCCAGGCCGCGCCGGTGGAAAGCGCCGGCAGCGCCACCATCTTCATCAGGCTGGCGCTGAGCGCCGTGATGCCGGAGGCCTGCAGGGCGCCGAAGGAGAGGGTGGCGCCGATGCAGATCAGCGCCAGCGGCAGGGTCAGGGAGGCGAAGTAGTCGCCCGAGGTGAGCAGCCAGCCGGGCAGCGGCGGGGCCAGCAGCGCCACCGGCACCGCCGCCAGCACCGCCAGGATCAGCGGGTTCTTCACGATATGGGCGAGGATGTCGCGCCAGTCGACCCGGGCCTCGTCGCGATAGGCGGCCAGCGCCACCACCGAGAAGGCGTTGTAGGTGAGGATCACCACCCCCAGCAGCAGCCCCCCGGCGGAGAGGCCGTAGTCGCCGTACATACCGGCGGCCAGCGCCAGGCCGACGATGCCGCAGTTGCCACGGAAGGCTCCCTGGATATAGCTGCCGCGATCGGCGCGGGGCACGCGCAGCGCGGCCCAGCCCCACACCGCCAGGAAGCCGCCCAGGGTGATCAGCGCGAAGGCGACCAGCAGCCGGGGGTTGAGGGTGGCCGCCAGGTCGGCACGGATGATGCTGAGGAAGATCAGCGTGGGCAGGGTAGCCTTGAACACCAGCTGGGAGGCGGTGGTGACGAAGGCGGCGTCGATCCAGCGGGCGCGTTTGAGCCCCAGCCCGATGAAGACCATGGCGAAGACCGGCAGGGTGATCTCCAGGGTGGCGCGGAAGAGCGCCAGGGCCGCCATCAGCGCACCAGCCAGAAGCCGACCACCACGGCGACCAGCACGGTGGCGAAGAACAGACGGTTGCGGGTGCGGGTATCACGGGGCTTGGGGGCGTTCACGGCGGCTCCGGGGCTGGTCTGGGATGACTTGGCGAACCATGGTAATCCCGTTAGCCTGCTACCACCAGGCGCCCCGCGCCGCCGCCACCTCCGGATCAGGATATGCGATGACCGCCGCCGAGACCGACCGCCCCACGCTGCTGTTCGCCCATGCCAACGGCTTCCCCGGGGTCTGCTACCGCAGCTTCCTGGCGCCGCTGGGAGAGCGCTTCACCCTGCACCCCCTGGACCGCCTGGGCCATCATCCCGACTTCCCGGTGGGGCACAACTGGCTGGCGCTGCGCGACGAGCTGCTCCACGCCCTGGAGGCCCGCGAGACCCCAGTGATCGGCGTGGGGCACTCCATGGGCGGGGTGCTGATGGCGATGGCCGCCGAGGCGGCCCCCGAGCGCTTCCGCTGCGTGGTGATGCTCGACCCGCCGCTGATGCTGGGGCTCGACGCCTGGGCCATGAAGACCGCCAAGCGCCTGGGGCTGGTGGACCGCGTCACCCCCGCCGGCCGTAGCCTGGGGCGGCGCACCACCTGGCCGGATCGCGAGGCGATGCGCCACTACCTGCGCCGCCGCGGGCTCTTCCGGCGCTTCACCGAGCAGGCCCTGGACGACTACGTGGAGGGCGGCACCCGCCTGCTCGACGATGGCCGCGCGGTGCTGGTCTATGACTCGGCCATCGAGGTAGCGATCTTCCGGCACCTGCCCGACCACTTGGGGGACCTGCCGCGCCGGCTGCGGGTGCCTCACGCGGTGCTCGCCGCCGAGGACTCCGACCTGCTGACCCCGCGACGCCGCCGGCGCCTCGCCCGCCACGGGGTGCGGGTACGCCTGGTGCCCGGCAGCCACATGTTCCCCATGGAGCACCCCGACGCGGCCCGCCAGGGCCTGCTCGCAGTGCTCGACGAGCTGATCGGGGAGGCGCCATGACGACGCCCGCCTCGCTGCGCCTGGCCGACGACCGCCTGGCGGCCCTGGCCTGGGGCGACCCCGGGGCGCCCACCTGGCTGGCGCTGCATGGCTGGCTCGACAACGCGGCGAGCTTCTCGCGCCTCGCCCCTCGGCTGGTGGCGCGCCTGGGCATCCGCGTCGTCGCCATCGACTTCGCCGGCCATGGCCACTCCGCCCACTCGCCGGGTGACTACGCCATCTGGGACTACTGCGACGACGTCCTCGACGCCGCCGAGGCGCTGGGCCTCGACGCGCCGACCCTGCTGGCCCACTCCATGGGCGCTGGGGTGGCCTGCCTGGTCGCCGCGGCGCTGCCCGAACGGGTGGGGCGGCTGGCGCTGATCGACGGCCTGGGGGCGGTGACCACGCCGGCCGACCAGGCCCCGCGGCAGTTGCGGCGCGGCCTGCTGGGCCACCGCCGTCCGCCCTCCCGCGGGCCGCGCTATGCTGACGAGGAGAGCGCCGTGGCTGCGCGCGCCAGGGGCGGCGCGACCCCGGTGGAGGCCGCCACGATCCGGCCGGTGGTGGCGCGCAACCTGCGCCTCCTGGCGGAGGGGGACCTGGGCTGGCGCAGCGACCCTCGGCTGGTGCGCCCCTCCCCGGTGCGCCTGACCCCTTCCCAGGTGGCGGCCTGCCTGGCGGCGATCGCCTCTCCCGTACTGCTGGTCGAAGGGGAGGGCGGCATCCTCGGCGAGGGCGAGCGGGCGCGTGCCGCCCGTGCGGCGCTGCCGGGGCTCGAGCGCCGGGTACTGCCGGGCGGGCACCACCTGCACCTGGAACCCGGTGCGGTGGCGGCGGTGGCCGAGGCCATCGCCGCCTGGGTCGAGGGGGCGAGCGATGTATCGTTCCCGGCAGGGGCGGAACACGACAGCGACGAGGCAGGCGGATGACCGCGAGACGCAGGCGACAGCGCGAGGCGGCAGGACGCGAAGCGAGAGGCGAGGGGGCCATGAACGACGACAGGCGTGGCGACGCCGGCGAGAAGCGGGTGGCGCTGGTGCTCGGCAGTGGCGGCGCGCGCGGCTATGCCCATATCGGGGTGATCGAGGAGCTCGAGCGGCGCGGCTACCAGGTGGTGGCGGTGTCGGGGTGCTCCATGGGCGCCCTGGTGGGCGGGGTCTTCGCCGCCGGCCAGCTGGCGGCCTACCGTGACTGGGTCTGTCGGCTCGACTACTTCGACGTGCTGCGCCTGGTGGACATCACCTGGAGCCCCATGGGCGCCATGAAGGCCAGCAAGGTGATGGCCAAGCTGGAGAGCATGGTGGGGGGCACCCGCATCGAGGACCTGGCGATCCCGGTCACCACCGTGGCCACCGACCTGACCCGCCAGCGCGAGGTGTGGTTCCAGAGCGGTTCGCTGCTGGAGGCCATTCGCGCCTCCATTGCCGTGCCCGGCGTGATCACCCCGGTGCATCGCGGTGAGCAGGTGCTGGTCGACGGCGGCCTGCTCAACCCGCTGCCCATCACGCCTACGGTGGCGGCCCACGCCGACTTCGTGCTCGCCGTCAACGTCACGGCGCACAGTCCGCGACCGATCAGCCTCGAGGAGCTGTTGCCCCAGACCCAAGGTTCAGCACCGGCGTCGCGCGATGTGCAGGCCGATGATGCCCCGGGCAGTCTGCAGCTCACCGGCTGGATGGACGATGTGCGCGATGCCACCCGGCGGCTGATCGACGGGCTGGGCAGTGCCGGTAGCGGCGAGGAGGAGGGCGACGGCCAGACGCGTGGCACCCGTGCCTGGGGCCGCCTGGACATGATTCTCGCCTCCTTCGATATCACCCAGGCCTCGCTGGCCAAGTACAAGGTGGCGGGGCACCCGCCGGATGTGCTGATCGAGGTGCCCAAGACGGTGTGCGGCGCCTACGAGTTCCACCGTGCCGAGGCGTTGATCACCCTGGGCCGCCAGCTGGCGGTGGAGGCGCTCGACCGCTTCGAGGGACGCCACCACCCGGGCTGGGGCAGCCGGTCCATCGTGGTGGAGCCGGAGGCGCCGGAAAGGTAGGGGGGGGATCAGGGCATGCCGCGCCGGCGCAGCAGCACGTAGACGGCGCCGGTGCCGCCGTCGGCATCGGTGGCCGAGCAGAAGGCCAGCACCCCCGGCCACTCGCGCAGCCAGGCGTTGACGTGGCTCTTGATCACTGGGTAATTGCCGTCGGCCCCCCACGCCTTGCCGTGCACCACCAGCAGGCAGCGGCGCCCCTCGGCGCCGGCGTCGCGCAGGAAGCTCTCGAGCTCGGCTCGCGCCTCGTCCAGGGTGTAGCCGTGCAGGTCCAGCCCCGCCTCCCAGGCCAGCTCGCCGCGTTTCAGGCGGCTGCGCTCCCGCCAGGGGAGGTCGGGCAGGAAGAATTCCAGATACTCCGAGGGGCGCACCGCCTCGACACGGCCGTCGGAGGTGCGTCCCGTGCTGCTCTCCTCGCCGGCGGCCTGGGCGGCGGCGCGGCGCGCGGCGGCGGCCGGGTCCTCGCGGCGGGGGCGGCCGGGGTCGGCGCGGTTGCGGGCGATGCGGCGCACCCCGGCCTCGCGTAGGGCCTGGCGGAAGGCGCTGATCTCGTCGTCGTCCGGGCGGTGGCGGTCTCGGCTCATGGGAGTCGGGTCGGTTGGCGTGGGCGCCCAGTATACCCGGCGTGGCGTGGCTGTGAACCGGCGCACCGGGTTACAATCGCCGCTTTCCCCACGATGTTCAGGTGCTCCCTTGGCCGACCCGCACGCCCCCCGCGCGACCTCCTCCCTCGCCCTCGACGACGACCGCCTGGTCGCCGAGCTCTTCACCCTGCGTGACTGCCTGCGCTGGGCGGCCAGCGAGTTCCACCTCGCCGGGCTGTTCCACGGCCATGGCACCGAGTCGCCCTGGGACGAGGCGGTGGCGCTGACCCTGGGGGCCCTGCACCTGCCCTGGAACGTCGACCCGGCGGTGCTCGATGCGCGCCTGTTGCCCATGGAGCGCGAGCGCATCGTGGCCCTGGTGCGCGCCCGCGTCACCACCCGCCGGCCGCTGCCCTACCTGCTCGGCGAGGCGTGGTTTGCCGGCCTGCCCTTCGACGTCGACGAGCGGGTGCTGATCCCGCGCTCGCCCATCGCCGAGCTGGTGGAGTCGGGCTTCGCCGCCTGGTTCCCCGAGGAGCCGCCGGCGCGGGTGCTCGACCTCTGCACCGGCTCGGGCTGCATCGGCATCGCCACCGCGCTGCACCTGCCCACCTGCGAGGTGGACCTCTCCGACATCAGCGAGGAGGCGCTGGCGGTGGCGCGCCGGAACATCGGCCGCCACGACGTCGGCGAGCGGGTGCGTGCGGTGCACTCGGACCTCTTCGCGGCGCTGCCGGGGCGCTATGACCTGATCGTCTCCAACCCGCCCTACGTAGACGCCCGGGACCTCGCCACCATGCCCGCCGAGTTCCGCCACGAGCCGGCCCTGGCGCTGGGGGCCGGCGACGACGGCCTGGCGATCGTGCGCCGCATCCTGCGTGAGGCCCGCGCCCACCTGAACGACCACGGCGTGCTGATCGTCGAGGTGGGCAACTCCGACCACCACCTGGAGGCCGCCTTCCCCGAGGTGTCCTTCCTGTGGCTCGACTTCGAGCGCGGCGGCCAGGGCGTCTTCGCCCTCACCGCCGAGGAACTCGACGCCCATGCGGCGTCCTTCGCCTGATCCCCGCCCCCTCAAGGAGACGCGCCCATGTCCGGCAACACCTTCGGCAAGCTGTTCACCGTCACCACCTTCGGCGAGAGCCATGGCCCGGCGCTGGGCGCCATCGTCGACGGCTGCCCGCCGGGGCTGCCGCTGTCCGAGGAGGACCTGCAGCGTGACCTCGACCGCCGCCGGCCGGGCACCTCGCGCCACACCACCCAGCGCCGCGAGCCCGACCGGGTGAGGATCCTCTCCGGAGTCTTCGAGGGGGTGACCACCGGCACCTCGATCGGCCTTGTGATCGAGAACACCGACCAGCGCTCCAAGGACTACTCGAAGATCAAGGACCAGTTCCGCCCGGCCCACGCCGACTACAGCTACCACCACAAGTACGGCATCCGCGACTACCGCGGCGGTGGGCGCTCCAGCGCCCGGGAGACCGCCATGCGGGTGGCCGCCGGGGCGATCGCCAAGAAGTACCTGGCGGCCCAGGGCATCGTGGTGCGCGGCTATATGAGCCAGCTCGGCCCCATCGCCATCGACTTCCGGCAGTGGGAGGCGGTGGACGCCAATCCCTTCTTCTGCCCCGACCCCGACCGCGTGCCGGAGCTCGAGGCCTACATGGACCAGCTGCGCCGCGACCAGGATTCGGTGGGCGCGCGGATCACCGTGGTCGCCGAGGGGGTGCCGCCGGGCCTCGGCGAGCCGGTGTTCGACCGCCTCGATGCCGAGCTGGCCCACGGCCTGATGAGCATCAACGCGGTCAAGGGGGTGGAGATCGGCGACGGCTTCGCCAGCGTGGCCAGCCGCGGCAGCGAGCACCGTGACGAGATGACTCCCGACGGCTTCCTCTCCAACCACGCCGGCGGGGTGCTGGGGGGCATCTCCAGCGGCCAGGCGATCATCGCCCACCTGGCGCTCAAGCCCACCTCCAGCATCACCACGCCCGGGCGCAGCATCGACGTCCACGGCAACCCGGTGGAGGTGGTCACCCGGGGGCGCCACGACCCCTGCGTGGGCATCCGCGCCACCCCCATCGCCGAGGCGATGATGGCGCTGACCCTGATGGACCACCTGCTGCGCCATCGTGCCCAGAACGCCGAGGTTCGGGTGGAGACCCCGGTGTTGCGTTAAGGCTCTCCTGTCCTCGGCGCTCTTCCAGACAAGAGCGCTGGAGGCTGCTGCGGTGACAGGCCCCGGAGCGCCGGACCGTCGAGGGGGGCGCCGTGAATGCCTCCATGTACGCTAGCTCCGCCGTCCCTGGCCTCCGGACCAACTCTTCTCCGACCTGCCCCGGGCGCCTCTCGCCGTGCTGGATGCCAACCGCCACTCTCGGGTGCCACCCGCGTTGAGGGATGGCACCGGCGGCCTGCTACACTGCGGACTGGACCCCAAGGACAAGGCCGCCACCATGAAGATCAACGTCGAGTTCGACCTCACCCCCGACGAGTTCCGCCAGGCGCTGGGCCTGCCCGACGTGGCCGGTTTCCAGAAGGACCTGCTGGATCGCATCCAGCGGCAGATGGAGTCCGGCGTCGAGGGCTACGATCCCATGAGCCTGATGCAGCCCTTCCTGCAGCAGTCCGGCATGGGGCAGGGGCTGACCCAGGGACTCTCCCAGGGCCTGTCCCAGGGGCTCTCCAGCTTCGGCACCTACCAGCAGATGATGCTCGACATGCTCAAGCAGGCCGGCCAGTCGGCCGCCCAGGGCCGCGACGCCACGGGCGGCGAGGCGAACGAGTCCGGCACCTCGGCGGGGGCGAAGGCCGAGGGGCCCGCCTCGGCCAGCTCCTCCCGCAAGGCCGGCACCTCCAGCCAGAAGAAGGGCACCGCCGGCGCCCGCTCGCGCGCCAAGCGCGGGGAGTGAGCGGCGCCTTCGCCTTTCATCGTCTTGCCGCTGTCTTGTAGCTCTCTTGCAACATGGGCGCTGGCAGACTAGGCTTTGTGCAGTGCAACATGGCGGGTGCAACACCCGCCAGGCGAAACCATCACGGGAGGATTCCCCATGCAGGACAAGATGATCGAAAACTTCAACGAGCAGACCCGCAAGTTCTTCGAGCCGATGCGCAAGCTCAACTCCCTGATGCTGGACAACATGGAGAAGCTCTCGCAGTACCAGATGGAGTCCATGAAGCGCTACAGCCAGATGGGCACCGAGCGGCTGCGCGACGCCAGCGAGGTTAAGGACGCCGACAGCCTGCGTGACTTCGGCACACGCCAGGCCGAGATGATGAACCAGCTCTCCGAGCAGATGATGGAGGACGCCAAGGCGCTCTCCGAGATGAGCATGGAGTTCAAGGCCGAGATGGAGAAGCTCTTCACCGAGCAGGCCAAGGCCCTGGGTGAGGCCCAGCAGGGCGCCGCCGCCCAGGCGCAGGGCGCGGCGGCCAAGGCCGAGAAGAGCGAGCAGCCGGCCAAGGCGCAGTCCTCGCGCGGCGGCAGCACCAAGAGCTGAGGCGCCGGCATCCTGCCCGCCTGCCATCGCAGGTCACCGATCGAACCGCCGCCCTCCCCAGGAGGGCGGCGACGCATGCTGTCTGACGTCGGCTCGGCATAGCCGACGCACCGGGAGGGTTCAATGCAGCCAGGGGTTCAAGCACCGACACAGGCCGAGCTGGAGGCGTGGAACGCCCAGCTCCAGCAGATCGGCGAGGAGTATCGTCACCTGATGGGCGACCTGCTGGAGCGCATGGTGCCCAGCGATGCCGCCGACTCCGTCTATGAGGACATGCGTTCAAGCTTCCAGGCGGCGGCCGAGTCGCTGATGGGCAACCCGCCCCAGCTGTGGCAGACCCAGGCGCGGCTGCTGCAGGAGCAGGTCCAGCTGTGGCAGAACGGCCTGCGCGCCATGGCCGGCGAGCAGGTGGAGCCGCTGGTCACGCCGGCCAAGGGCGATCGGCGCTTCAAGGACGAGGCCTGGACCCAGGACCCCTACTACCTGGCGATCATGCAGCAGTACCTGCTGTTCTCGCGGCTGGTGGAGGAGCTGATCGACGGCCTGGAGCTGCCGGCGGAGCAGAAGCGACGCCTCGACTTCTATGCCCGCCAGCTGGTCAACGCCATGTCGCCCACCAACTTCGTCACCACCAACCCGGAGGTGATGCGGCGGACCATGGAGACCCAGGGCCAGAACCTAGTCGACGGCCTGGCCCGGCTGCGCCAGGACCTCGCCAACTCCCCCGAGGGGCTCAACGTCACCATGACCGACCGCAGCGCCTTCGAGGTCGGCCGGAACATCGCCGTCACCCCGGGCTCGGTGGTCTTCGAGAACGAGCTGATCCAGCTGATCCAGTATGCCCCCAGCACCGAGCAGGCCTACAGGACCCCGCTGCTGGTGGTGCCGCCCTGGATCAACAAGTACTACATCCTCGACCTGCGCGAGGACAACTCCTTCGTGAAGTGGCTGGTGGGGCAGGGGCACACGGTGTTCTTGATCTCCTGGCGCAACCCCGGGCCCGAGCAGCGTGACCTGACCTGGGCCGACTACATGCAGCTGGGTCCCATCGATGCCATGGCGGCGATCGAGCAGGCCACCGGCGAGAAGTCGGTCAACCTGCTCAGCTACTGCGTGGGCGGTACCCTGGCGGCCTCCACCGTGGCCTACCTGACCAGCACTCGCCGCGGGCGCAAGGTGAAGTCGGTCACCTACATGACCACGCTGCAGGACTTCCGCGACCCCGGCGAGATCGGCGTCTTCCTCAACGAGCCCGTGCTGCAGGGCATCGAGGCCAAGATGGCGCGCGACGGTTACCTGGACGGCCGGGTGATGGCCTTCAGCTTCAACCTGCTGCGCGAGAACGACCTCTTCTGGTCCTTCTACATCAGCAACTACCTGAAGGGCGACGTGCCGGCACCCTTCGACCTGCTCTACTGGAACACCGACGGCACCAACCTGCCGGCGGCGACCCACGGTTGGTACCTGCGCCACATGTACATGGAGAACCGCCTCGTCCAGCCCGGCGGCATCGAGCTCGACGGCGTCAAGATCGACCTGCGCAAGGTCTCCACGCCGAGCTACTTCCTCTCCACCCGGGAGGATCACATCGCCCGCTGGAACAGCACCTACTACGGCGCCCTGCTGCCCAAGGGGCCGGTCACCTTCGTGCTGGGTGGCTCCGGCCACATCGCCGGGGTGGTCAACCCGCCGCACAAGAACAAGTACGGTTACTGGACCAACGACGCGCTGCCCGAGACCCACGAGGCGTGGCTCGAGGGGGCCGAGCAGCATGAGGGCTCCTGGTGGCCCCACTGGCAGGCGTGGATGACCGACAACGGCTACGCCGACCCCGAGAAGATGGTGCCGGCGCGTCAGCCCGGCGACGGTGAGCTGGATATCCTCGAGCCGGCCCCGGGGCGCTATGTCAAGATGACCATCCCCGAGGTGCTGGGCGAGGTCCCGACTTCGTCGAAAGCCTGAAGCTGTAAGCTATAAGCTGTAAGAAGAAGCGCCCAGCCGAGTGATCGGCTGGGCGCTTCTTGTTGGGTTCATCGCAGAGTGGCGTGCCTCCATCGCCCAATGAATTGGGCTCCTACGCGGTGGGGCGGCGGCCCAGCCGCAGGCCGGGCAGCACCAGCAGGGCGGCGAGCAGCCAGACGGGCCAGCTGCCGGTGCGGGTGAAGGGCGTCAGGCCCGTCATGGGCTGCACATCGCCGGCGAGGCTTGCCATCTCGAACTGCGGGGCACGCGCGATCACCTCGCCGCGGTCATCGATGAGGGCGGTGACGCCGTTGCTGGTGGCGCGCATCAGGTAGCGGCCGTTCTCCAGGGCGCGCAGCCTTGCCATCTGCAGGTGCTGCAGCGGGCCGATGGAGCGCCCGAACCAGGTGTCGTTGGAGACCGTCAGCAGTAGCTCGCTGTGGCGTGCCTGGGCGGCCACCCGGTCGGCGTAGATGATCTCGTAGCAGATGGCGTTGCCGATGGCGGTGCCGCCGGCGACGATCGGCCCCTGCCCCTCGGGCCCCGGGGTCATCGCCGGCATGGGCAGGTCGAAGAAGGCGATGGTGTCGGCGAGCAGCGGCTCCAGCGGCAGGTACTCGCCGAAGGGCACCAGGTGGCGCTTGCGATACGCGCCCTCGACATCGCCCAGGCCAATCACGCTGTTGTAGTAGAGCCCCTCGCCGTCGCGCTGCAGGATGCCGGTGAGCAGGGCGGTCTGCGGGGCGAGGTTGGACTGCACCCGCTCGAGGATCGGGCGCGCCTCGCGCTCGAACATCGGCAGCGCCGCCTCGGGCCAGACGATCAGGTCCAGGTCGTCGGGCTGGGCGCGGGTCAGCGCGGCGTAGCGGTTGGCCGCCTCGCGCTGTCCCTCGGCGCTCCACTTGATGGCCTGGTCGAGGTTGCCCTGCAGCAGGGCGACCCGCAGCGGCTCCCCGACGGGCTGGGTCCACTGGGCGGGCAGTGCCAGGGGCAGCAGCCACAGCGCGGCCAGCGGCACGGCGGCCCAGGCGCGCCGGCGCAGCAGCTCGACGCCCAGGGTGCCGGTGAGCGCGGTGAGCAGCGACAGCAGGTAGACCCCGCCCACCGGCGCCCAGGGGGCCAGCGGGGAATCGACCTGGGAGGTGCCGAGCAGCAGCCAAGGGAAGCCGGTGAACAGCCAGGTGCGCAGCCATTCGCCCAGCACCCAGGCGCCGGCGAAGGTGAGCCAGGCGAGCCTGGGCCCGGTGAGGCGGCGGTAGGCCCACAGGGTCACGGCGGGGAACAGCGAGAGGCCGACCACGAACAGGGCGGTGAGCGCCAGCGCCAGGGGCACGCCGGTATAGCCGTAGTCGTGGATCGACACGAAGACCCAGGAGGCACCGGCGCCGAACAGGCCGAGGCCGTAGCAGGCGCCACGCAGGGCGGCCTGGCCGGGTGAGAGGGCGCCCAGGCCCGCATAGAGCAGGCCCGCGGCCACCGGGCCCAGCCACCAGAGCTGGAAGGGGGCGGCGGAGAGGGTGGTGAACACGCCCGCCACCAGGGCCAGCAGGCAGCCCAGGGCGGGGGAGAGGCGAAACGCCGGCATGGGGTCCTCCGTGGCGATGGCGTCAGTCGTTGGCGTCGGGGTCGTCGGCCTCGCAGCGCTCGGCCTCGAGCAGGCGGATACGCCGGTTGTCGGCGTTGAGCACGGTGAAGCGCCAGCCGCCGATCTCGGTGTGCTCGCCGCGGGCGGGCAGGTGGCCGAAGCGCTGCATCACCAGGCCCCCCAGGGTATCGAACTCCTCGTCGGAGAAGCGGGTCTCGAAGCGCTCGTTGAAGTCCTCGATGGGTGTCAGGGCGCGGATCGCGAAGCGCCCTCCCTCCAGCTCGCGGATATCCTCCTCCTCGTCGGCGTCATGCTCGTCCTCGATCTCGCCGACGATCTCCTCGAGGATATCCTCGATGGTGACGATGCCGGCGGTGCCGCCGTACTCGTCCACCACGATCGCCATGTGGTTGTGGGTGCTCTGGAACTCCTTGAGCAGGCTGTTGAGGCGCTTGGACTCCGGCACGAACAGCGCCGGGCGCACCACCTCCTCCAGGCGGAAGGGGCGGCCGTTCTGCTGGCCGCCGCGCAGCAGTGGCAGCAGGTCCTTGGCCAGCAGGATGCCCTTGACCTCGTCGAGGTTCTCGCCGATCACCGGGTAGCGGGAGTGGCCGGTCTCCAGGATCACCGGCAGGTACTCCTCCAGCGGCTGGTCCAGGGCGATGGCGGTGACCTGGGAGCGCGGGATCAGCACCTCGCGGACCTGCTGGTCGCTGATCTGCAGGGCACCCTCGATGATCATCATGGCGTCCTGCTCGAGCTTGAGGCGGCTGGCCGCCTGGCGCAGGAACTCCAGCAGCTCGTCCCTGGAGCTGGGCTCGTCGCTGTCGCCGGTGACGGCGTTGAGCAGCTTCTCGAACCAGGAGCGGTGGTCCTGGCTACTCGATCGGTCTTCGCTCATGGGTCGGGTCACTCCTCCTCGCTGTCGGGCGCCGTTCGATAGGGGTCGGCGATCCCCAGTCCGTCCAGTATCTCGCGTTCGAGCGCCTCCATGGCCTCGGCCTCGTCGTCCTCGAGATGATCATGGCCGAGTAGGTGCAGGGTACCGTGCACCACCATGTGAGCGTAGTGATCGCCGAGGGGCTTGTCCTGCTCGGCGGCCTCGGCCACCACCACCGGGTGGCAGACCACCAGGTCGCCGAGCAGCGGCAGGGCCACGCCGGGTGGGCACTCGAAAGGGAAGGAGAGCACGTTGGTGGGCCTGTCCTTGCCGCGGTAGTCGCGGTTGAGCACGCGGCTCTCCTCGGCGTCCACCAGGCGCACGGTGAGCTCGATGCGCGTCTCCTCGGGGTGACGGGCGAGCACCGCTCCCACCCAACGCTCGAGGTCGGCCTGGCTGGGCAGCCCCTCGGCCGCGATCGCCGCCTGGCGGTCCACATGGGCCGGGGTCATGACTCGCCCCGCTCGCGGTCACGGCGCTCCAGGCGTTCCTGGCGCAGCGCCTCGCGCTCCTGGTCGCGGGCCTCCTTGCGGGCGCGCTCGGCGGCCTCCTGCTCGGCCTCGAAGCTGTCGTAGGCCTCGATGATGCGCTGCACCAGCGGGTGGCGCACCACGTCCTTGGCGGCGAAGTGGGTGACGCCGATGCCGGGGGTGCCCTTGAGCACCTCGAGCACCTGGATCAGCCCCGAGCTCTGGCCACGGGGCAGGTCGACCTGGGTGACGTCGCCGGTGATCACCGCGGTGGAGCCGAAGCCGATGCGGGTCAGGAACATCTTCATCTGCTCGCGGGTGGTGTTCTGGCTCTCGTCGAGGATGATGAAGGCGTTGTTCAGGGTGCGCCCGCGCATGTAGGCGAGCGGGGCGATCTCGATCACCTGGCGCTCGATCAGCTTGGCCACCTGCTCGAAGCCGATCATCTCGTAGAGGGCGTCGTAGAGCGGGCGCAGGTAGGGGTCGATCTTCTGGGCCAGGTCGCCGGGCAGGAAGCCGAGCTTCTCGCCGGCCTCCACCGCCGGTCGCACCAGCAGGATGCGGCGCACCTCCTGCTGGTTGAGGGCCTCCACCGCGGCGGCCACGGCCAGGTAGGTCTTGCCGGTACCCGCCGGCCCGATGCCGAAGTTGATGTCGTGGGCGCGGATGCTCTGCACATAGCCCTGCTGGTTGAGGCCACGGGGCTTGATCAGGGTGCGCGGGGTGCGGATCAGCACCTCGCCCTCGTCGGCGCCGCCCTCGTCCTCGTCGAGGGCCTCGAGGCCCGACTCCTGGAGGAAGAGGTGCACGGTGTCCGGGCTGAGTTCGCTGGCCTCGGTCTCGCGGTAGAGGTGCTCCAGCAGGTTGGCGGCGGCCTTGACCCGGTGGATGGGGCCGGCCAGCTGGAAGATGTTGCCGCGGTTGCGCAGGGTGATGCCCAGCCGCGACTCCACCAGCTTGAGGTGCTCGTCGCGCTGGCCGCACAGGGTGGCCAGGCGGCGCGGATCGTTGGGTTCGAGGGTCAGGGTGATGATGCGGTTGGCCTGGGAGGCTGGCTGGCTCAAGGCGGGCGGGTCCCCTGGATGGTGAATGGTTGGGCTCAGCTTACTGCCCCGGCGTTTGTCGGGGCAATGTGCAGGCTGACGATAGACCGCTCGGGGCTTCAGTAGATCGCCGGGGAGGCGAGCTCGCCGCGCAGCGAGTTGGGCAGCGCCTCGCTGATCTCCACGTCGACGAAGTAGCCGATCAGCTCGGTGGGATTGGGGGCGCGGAAGTTGACCACCCGGTTGTTCTCGGTGCGCCCCGAGAGCTGGCCCGGGTCGCGCGGCGCGAAGCCGGTGACCAGGATGCGCTGGGTGGTGCCTACCATGCGCCGGCTGATCTGCATGGTCTGCTGGTTGATGCGCTCCTGGAGGATTGCCAGGCGCTGTTTCTTGGTCGCCTCCGGAGTATCGTCCGGAAGGCCGGCCGCCGGAGTACCGGGGCGCGCCGAGTAGACGAAGCTGAAGGAGTGGTCGAAGCCGATGCGGTGGATCAGGTCCATGGTGGCCTCGAAGTCCGCCTCGGTCTCGCCGGGGAAGCCGACGATGAAGTCCGAGGAGAAGCTGATGTCGGGACGCAGCGCACGGATGCGCTCCAGCTTGTCGACATACTCCTCCACGCCGTGGCCACGCTTCATGGCGGCGAGCACCCGGTCGGAGCCGGCCTGCACCGGCAGGTGCAGGTGGCTGACCAGCTCGGGGATCTCGCCGTAGGCCTCGATCAGGCTGTCGGAGAACTCCACCGGGTGGGAGGTGGTGAAGCGGATGCGGTCGATCCCCTCCACCGCGGCCACGCAGGCGATCAGCTCGGCCAGGTCGATCTCGTCGCCCAGCCGGTTGAGGCCGCGGTAGGCGTTGACGTTCTGGCCCAGCAGGTTGATCTCGCGCACGCCCTGGTCGGCGAGGTGGATCACCTCGTCCATCACCGCCTCGAAGGGGCGCGAGACCTCCTCGCCGCGGGTATAGGGCACCACGCAGAAGGTGCAGTACTTGGAGCACCCCTCCATCACCGAGACGAAGGCGGTGGCGCCATCGGAGCTCGGCTTGGGCAGGTGGTCGAACTTCTCGATCTCGGGGAAGGTGACGTCCACCACCGAGATCTGGCTCTGCTGGCGCGAATCGAGCATGGCCGGCACCCGGTGTAGGGTCTGGGGGCCGAACACCATGTCGACGTGGGGCGCTCGCTTGCGCAGCGCCTCGCCCTCCTGGCTGGCCACGCAGCCACCCACCCCGATCACCAGGTCGGGGTTGGCCTCCTTGAGCTTCTTCCAGCGGCCGAGCTGGTGGAAGACCTTCTCCTGGGCCTTCTCGCGGATCGAGCAGGTGTTGAGGAGGATAACGTCCGCCTCGCGCTCGTCGTCGGTGAGCTCGAGACGGTGGGATTCGCCGAGCAGATCCGCCATGCGGGCGGAATCGTACTCGTTCATCTGGCAGCCGTGCGTCTTGATGAAGAGTTTCTTCGCCATAAGAATTGGGTCGTGGCGCCAGGCGCCCGACGTCTGTCACCGGTGGGTTCGGGAATGGTCGACGCTCGCCGCGGCGAGCCGCCGGCGGCGGGGTGGCGTTGGCCCCGGGTCATCGATCGACGGGAAGGGCCAATGGAAAACAGGCCAATATTATACGGGGCGTGCCGGCCGGGAGCCAGCCTGGCCGCCGGGCGAGTGTGCTACCCTGAGCCACCTGCGGGACCCGTCGCTGGTCAGGAAGTGACCAGTCACGCCGAGCGCCCATGGGGTGCCGCCGCCGCGACACTTTCCCACGGTTGTCCCGGCGGTTGTCCACAGCAGCTGTGAACAAGCATCGCGGCGGTGCAGGCAGGAGGCCCGCGCCGCCCACGCATCGCGCCGAACCCGAGCCATCGTGCGGAATGCATCCGCCAGGACTTTTCAGCCAGGACCACGGCATGACGACACACCACATCACATCGCGACTCGGCCTGGGGCTGCTGCTGGGCCTGCTGGCCCTGCCGCTGTCGGCCCAGGAGGAGCAGCAGGCGAGCGACACCGTCTGGGTCTCCGACGCCCTGACCACCTATGTGCGCAGCGGCCCCACCGACGGCTACCGCATCGTCGGCACCCTGACCGCCGGCGAGCCCGTCGAGCGCCTCGAGACCTCCGGTGACTACACCCGGGTGCGCGGCCCCGGCGGCGACGTCGTCTGGGTGCCCAGCGGCCAGCTCCAGGAGACCCCCAGCGCCCAGGTGCGCCTGCCTGAGCTCCAGCAGCGCGTCGCCGAGCTGGAGGCCGAGCTTGAGGGGATCAACGCAACCTGGGAGGAGCGCATCGCGACGCTGCGCGAGACCCTGGAGGTGCGCGAGGCGCGTATCGCCGAGCTGGAGGCGCGTAACCACGAGCTGGACAGCGAGGCGGCAAGCTCCCGCGAGGCGGTGCGTGACCTCCAGGCGCGCCTGGCCACCCGCGAGGAGGACCTGCTGCTGCGCTACTTCATGTATGGCGGCGGGGTGGCCGGCGCCGGCCTGCTGGCGGGGCTGATCATTCCCCACCTGCCGCGCCGCCGCCGCAAGCGCGACCGCTGGTTCTGAGCCCATGAAGGAAGAACCGGAGATGGAGAACGCGTGGCTGGCCCGCTGGCGGGAGGGTCGCATCGGCTTCCACCGTGACGCCCCGCATCCGGCGCTGCGACGCCACTGGCCGGGCCTCGCGGTGCCCGCCGGCACCAAGGTGCTGGTGCCGCTGTGTGGCAAGAGCCTCGACATGCGCTGGCTGGGCCGGCAGGGCCATCCGGTGCTGGGGATCGAGCTCGCCCCCGAGGCGGTCGAGCAGTTCCTGGCCGAGGGCGGCGAGCCGGTGTCGCGCTACCGTCAGGCGGGCTTCGAGGTGTGCCGCCAGGGCAGCGTCGAGCTGTGGCGTGGCGATGTCTTCCACTTCCATATCGAGCAGGCGGCCGAGATCGGCGCCTTCTACGATCGCGCCGCGCTGATCGCCCTGCCACCCGCCACCCGCCAGCGCTACGCCTTCCATCTGGCCCAGCTGATACCTCCGGGGGCCAGCGGGCTGCTTATCGGCCTTGAGCGTGCGGTCGGAGAGGAGCGGTCTGGGCCGCCATTTCATGTGCCGGAAGAGGAGGTGCGGGAGCTGTTCGAGCCCAACTTCAGGATCACGTTGCTGGAGAGAGGCGCCCCGGAGCCGGGCAGCGGTTTCCGGGAGCATGTCTGGGCGTTGGTGCGTCGCGGGCCCCTGGACGAGGCCTGACGCCGCGACTCAGCGCGCCAGCAGGCGGCCCAGCTCCGGGTCACGGAAGGCGCGGTCGAGGCCGTCCTCGAGCAGCGCCTCGACCATCCGGGTGTTGGCCTCCTGGTCCGGGCGCAGGGCGTAGCCCTGGGTGCGGCGTGAGGTGTAGGTGCCGGTGTAGGTGTTGCCGCCGTTGATCGCCTCGGCGACGAACACCGCCTCAATTCGTGCCTCGCCGATCACCGGCTGGCTGTCGCCGCGCCCGTAGCCCAGGTGGGCCAGGGTCAGGGTCAGGCTGGGCCGCCCCTCGGCGGGCTCGGTGGTGGGGGTGAAGCCCATCTCGCGCAGGGCCCGCTCGGCCTCGCGCTGCAGCTTGGGTACCAGCTGGTGGGCGTAGACGGTGATGGTGGCGGTGGACATGGCGCTGCCGCCGCGGGTGCCGATCACCTCGCCGTCGCGCTCATCGACGGCGACTACCGTCACCGTCTGGCCGCTGCCTGTCTGGGGCACGGCGGCGCTGCGCCTGGGGTCGACGTCGAGGGTCTGGGGGGCGGCGCAGCCGGCCAGCCAGCCGGCGGCCAGCAGGGCGAGGGGCAGGGCGAGGAAGCGACGACGCTGCATGGCAGGACTCCCGTGTCGAGGATGTGGGACACCAGTATAGCCGGCGCCGCCGCCGGCCGGTACGCCGGCGGCGGCTCGGTTACACTGTCGTCAAGTGCCGAAGGAGTCGTGCCATGATCCGCACCGCCACCGCCGAGGATATCCCCCGGCTCACCGACATCTGGCGGCGTGCCGCGACGCGCGCCCACCCCTTCATCCCCGCCGGATTCTGGGCCACCCGCGCTGAGGCCATAGCCCAGCGGCTGGCCGCGGCCGAGGAGGCGCTGGAGGTGGAGGTGTTGGAGGTGGAGGGGCGGGCGATCGGCTTCGCCGCCCTGACCGGCGATCACCTCGAAGCGCTCTACATCGACCCCGAGGTGCAGAGCTATGGCCACGGGTCACGGCTGATGGCCCACGCCATGGCGCGTCACGCCCGGCTCACCCTGTGTGTCTACTCGCGCAATGTGCGCGCGGTCTCCTTCTACCACCGGCTGGGCTTTCACGCCGTGGCGCAGCGCCACGAGCCCGAGGCCGGTGAGGAGGAGACCCTGATGCGCTGGGAGCGCTGAGGCCGCGCCTCAGGCCGCCGCCGCGCGCGCCGGGGCGGCTGGCTGGGGGCGACCATCCGCGGTGAAGCGGTGCCAGCGGCGCGGGATGGCGTAGAGGCGCTGGCCGCGGGTCAGGCCCAGGCGCTCGTAGTCGGCGTGGCGCAGCGTGGCCAGCCATGGCTCGGCCATCCAGTCGGCGGCCAGCTCCACCCGCACCTCGGCACCCACCGGGGAGACGGCGGTGACCGTCGCCGGCAGGTGCGCCTCGGGGCTCGGCGCCTCGGCCAGGCGCACCTCGTGGGGACGCAGCAGCAGGCGCTCACGCCCGGCAGGCAGCGAGGTCCGAAGGCGTGCCGCGCCGCAGGTCAGCACCCCGTCGCGCACCTCGCCCTCCAGGTGATTGACGTCGCCCAGGAACTCGAAGACGAAGCGGTTGGCCGGCGCGTGGTAGAGGGCGTCGGGGGTGTCGATCTGCTCGATGCGGCCGTGGCTCATCACCGCCACGCGGTCGGAGAGCTCCAGCGCCTCCTCCTGGTCGTGGGTCACGAACAGGCTGGTGAAGCCCAGCTCGTCGTGGAGCTGGCGCAGCCAGCGGCGCAGCTCCTGGCGCACCTTGGCGTCCAGGGCGCCGAAGGGCTCGTCGAGCAGCAGCACCTCGGGTCGCAGGGCCAGCGCCCGGGCCAGGGAGACGCGCTGCTGCTGGCCGCCGGAGAGCTGGGCTGGGTAGCGGTCGGCGAAGCGTTCCAGCTGGACCATCTCCAGCAGGCGATAGACCCGGGCGCGGATCTCGCCGCTGGAGGGGCGTTCGCGGCGCGGCAGCACGGTGAGGCCGAAGGCGACGTTGTCGAACACCGTCATGTGGCGGAACAGTGCATAGTGCTGGAAGACGAAGCCGATGCGCCGGTCGCGCACGTGCACGTCGGTGACGTCGCGGTCGCCGAACAGGATGCGCCCGGCGGGGTCGCGGTCCGGGGTCTCGAGGCCGGCGATGATGCGCAAGAGGGTGGTCTTGCCCGAGCCCGAGGGGCCCAGCAGGCCCACCAGCTCGCCCTCTGCGACCTCCAGGTTGACCGGTTCCAGGGCGCGCCCGGCACGACCATAGTGCTTGGCGATATCGCTCAGGCGAATGCTCATGGGGAAACCTCCTGGCGCGCGGTGCGCCATTCCAGGCCGGCCTTGGCGGCCAGGGTGAACAGGGCGAGCAGGGCCAGCAGGGCGGCGCTGGCGAAGGCGCCCACGGTGTTGTAGTCCTGGTAGAGCTGCTCGAGGTGCAGCGGCAGGGTCATGGTCTCGCCGCGGATCGCCCCGGAGACCACCGAGACGGCGCCGAACTCGCCCACCGCCCGGGCGTTGGTGAGGATCACCCCGTAGAGCAGCGCCCAGCGGATGTTGGGTAGGGTGACCCGACGGAACAGGGTCCAGCCTGAGGCACCCAGGGTCACGGCGGCCTCCTCCTCCCGGGAGCCCTGGGCCTGCATCAGCGGGATCAGCTCGCGGGCGACGAAGGGGCTGGTGACGAAGATCGTCACCATCAGGATGCCCGGCCAGGCGAACATCAGCTGGATGTCGTGGGCGTCCAGCCAGCCGCCGATCCAGCCGTTGCGGCCGTAGAGCAGCAGGTAGACCAGCCCCGCCACCACCGGCGAGACGGCGAAGGGGATATCGATCAGGGTCTGCAGCAGGCGTCGCCCCGGGAAGTCGAAGCGGGTCACCAGCCAGGCCAGCGCCACCCCGAACACCAGGCAGACGGGGATAGTCAGCACGGTGACGAACAGTGTCAGGCCGATCGCCGCCAGGGTGTAGTCATCGCTGACGTTGGCCCAGAACACCGCCACCCCCTCGGCGAAGGCCTGGGCGAAGATCGCCACCAGCGGCAGCAGCAGGAAGAGCCCGGCCAGCAGCAGGGCGGCGGCGATCAGGCCGCGCCGCACCGCCTTGGCATCACCGATCCGTTGCATCAGCCGCGCCCTCCATGCAGTTTGCGGATGAAGCGCCCCTGCCAGACGTTGATCGCCAGCAGCAGCGCCAGCGACACCGCCAGCACCACCGAGGCGATGGCCGAGGCACCGGCGTAGTCATACTCCTGCAGCTTGACGAAGATCATCAGCGAGGTGATCTCGGTCTCGAAGGGGGCGTTGCCGGCGATGAAGATGATGGCGCCGAACTCGCCCAGGGAGCGCACGAAGGCGAGCCCGGTGCCGGTGACCAGTGCCGGCCACAGGTAGGGCAGCAGCACCCGCCGAAAGCCGGTGGCGTCGCCGGCGCCCAGGGTCATGGCGGCCTCATCCACCTCGGCGGGCAGGTCCTCCAGCACCGGCTGCACCGTGCGCACCACGAAGGGGATGCTGGTAAAGGCCATGGCCAGGGCGATGCCCACCCAGGTGTAGGCGACCTGCAGGCCCAGCGGCTCGAGCAGGGCGCCGACCCAGCCGTTGCCGGCGTAGAGGGTGGCAAGCGTGATGCCCGCCACCGCGGTGGGCAGGGCGAAGGGCAGGTCTATCAGGGCGTCGAGCAGGCGCTTGCCCGGGAAGTCGTAGCGCACCAGCACCCAGGCCATCAGCAGGCCGAAGGCGGCGTTGGCCAGCGCCGCCACGGCGGCGGCGCCGATCGTCACCGTGTAGCTGGCCACCACCCGGCTATCGCTGACGATCGCCCAGTACTCCGCCAGGCTCAGCCCCTTGAGCTGGCCCACCAGCCCGGTCATCGGCAGCAGCAGCACCAGCGACACGAAGGTCAGGCTGATGCCCAGCGACAGGCCGAAGCCGGGCAGCACCCGCTGCGTGCGGGCGGGGAAGGGCAGGGCCAGGCGTGCGGCGCGTTGACTCATGGTGATGGCTCCGCGCGCCTAGCGGCGCTGCAGCTGGTCGAGGAGGCCGCCGCTGGCGAAGTGGGTCTCCATGGCCGCGTCCCAGCCGCCGAAGACCTCTTCCACCTTCAGCAGCTCGGTCTCGGGGAACTGCTCGGCGAACTCCTCGACCACCGCCTCGTCGTGCACGCGGTAGTTGAAGCCGGCCAGCAGGCGCTGGGTCTCCTCCGCGTAGAGGTACTCCAGGTAGGCCCGGGCCAGTTCCTGATTGCCGTTGCGCTCGGCGTTCTCCTCGACCACGGCCACCGGGAATTCGGCCAGGATGCTGACCGGCGGCACGATCACCTCGTAGTCGTCGCTGCCGTACTCGCCGCGGATGTTGTTGACCTCGGACTCGAAGCTGATCAGCACGTCGCCGATGCCGCGCTCGATGAAGCTGGTGGTGGCGCCACGGCCGCCGGTGTCGAACACCACCACGTTGCCGAGGAAGTCGCGCATGAAGGCCTGGATCTGTTCCTCGTCGCCGTCGAACTGATGCTCGGCGAAGCCCCAGGCGGCCAGGTAGGTGTAGCGGCCGTTGCCGGAGGTCTTGGGGTTGGGGAAGACGATCTCCACGCCCTCGTCGTCCAGGTCCTCCCAGCCGTCGATGCCCTTGGGGTTACCCTTGCGCACCAGGAAGGCGGTGGTGGAGTAGTAGGGCGAGGCGTTGTTGGGCAGCGCCTGCTGCCAATCCTCGGCCACCAGGCCGTCGTCGGCCAGCACCTGGACGTCGGTGACCTGGTTGAAGGTGACCACATCGGCGCGCAGCCCCTGCAGGATGGAGCGCGCCTGGGCGGAGGAGCCGCCGTGGGACTGCTGAATGGCGATCTCCTCGCCCTGGGTCTCCTTCCAGTGGGCGATAAACTCGGGGTTGATCGCGGCGAACAGCTCGCGGGCGATGTCGTAGGAGGAGTTGAGCAGTTCGCGCTCGGCCGCCATCGCCGGGGCGGCCAGGCCGGCCCCCAGGGCGATGGCGAGCAGCGGGCGAGCGAGACGGGGATGGCGGATCATGGCGTGACTCCAAGGGGTGTGAATGACGTTGCGAGAAGAGTAGGTCGGCGCAAAAGTAATTACAATGGTATTTTTTATTCGATTATAGAATATTTGGCTGCGCCCCCGGCATCCCCGCCTGCCGCCAAGGGCGGGGTCTGCTAGAATGCGCCCTCTCGCCAGCGACCTCGGACTCCCCGCCATGACCGATGCCACCCGCGACTTCCTGATCGCCCCCTCCATCCTCTCCGCCGACTTCGCGCGGCTGGGCCAGGAGGTGGACGACGTGCTGGCCTCCGGCGCCGACATCGTCCACTTCGACGTGATGGACAACCACTACGTGCCCAACCTCACCATCGGGCCCATGGTCTGCCAGGCGCTGCGCCACCACGGCGTCACTGCGCCCATCGACGTGCACCTGATGGTGCGGCCGGTGGACCGCCTGATCGGCGACTTCATCGACGCCGGCGCCAGCATCATCACCTTCCACCCCGAGGCCTCGGACCATATCGACCGCTCCCTGCAGCTGATCCGCGACGGCGGTTGCCGGGCCGGCCTGGTGTTCAACCCGGCCACCCCGCTCAGCTACCTCGACTACGTGATGGACAAGGTCGACATGGTGCTGCTGATGAGCGTCAACCCCGGCTTCGGGGGCCAGTCGTTCATCCCCGCGACCCTCGACAAGCTGCGCGAGGCGCGCCGGCGCATCGACGCCTCCGGTCGCGATATCCGCCTAGAGGTGGATGGTGGCGTCAAGGTGGACAACATCGCCGAGATCGCCCGGGCGGGGGCCGACACCTTCGTCGCCGGCTCGGCGATCTTCAAGGCGAGCAACGCCGCCGACCCCCACCGCTACGACGGCGTGATCCGCGAGCTCCGCGAGCAACTGGCCGGCGCGCGCTGAGGCCGTGAGCGAGCGCGCCCTGTCGAAGGCGTCCGTGCCGGCGCGCGAGGGACGGCTCTGGCACCTCTACGTGGTGGAGACGGCAAGCAGGACGCTCTACACCGGCATCACCACCGACGTGGCCCGGCGCCTGGCCGAGCACGCCGCCGGGCGCGGCGCCAAGGCGCTGCGCGGCAAGGGTCCGCTGACCCTGCGCCACAGCGAGCCGGTGGGCGAGCATGGCGAGGCGCTGCGCCGCGAGGCCGAGATCAAGCGGCTCTCCGCGGCGAGGAAGCGGGCCTGGCTGGCCCGCGTCCAGCGCTGATTCAATGCAGCTTCATGCGCGGGCGTATGAAGCGGTTGAGGCCGTCCACCAGCATGGTCACGGCGGTCTTGAGGCTGCCGTGAATGGCGCGCTGGTGCATGCGGTAGAGCGAGGCGTAGAAGAACTTCGCCAGGTGCCCCTCGACGAACAGGCTGCGTGCCGAGGCGCCGCGCATCAGGCTGCCGATTGCCTCGAAGTGGGCCAGCGAGATCAGTGAGCCGCGATCGCGGAAGGTGAAGTCCCTGAGCGGCCGGCCGTCGAGGCTGGCGCGCAGGTTGCGGTAGAGCAGCGAGGCCTGCTGGTGGGCGGCCTGGGCGCGCGGCGGCACCGGCTTGCCGCCCGCCTGGGGACAGCTGGCGCAGTCGCCGAAGGCGAAGATGGCCGGGTCATCGAGGCTCTGCAGGCTGGGGTGGACCTTGACCTGGTGGTTGCGCTCGGTGGAGAGGCCCAGCGTCGAGAGGAAGGGCGGGGCCTTGATGCCCGCTGCCCAGACGCTGAGGTCGGTGGCGATGCGCGTGCCGTCGGCGGTGGTGAAGCCGGTGGCGTCCACGTCGGTCACTCGGGTCTCCAGGTGGAGCGTCACGCCGAGCTTCTCGAGCTCGGTGTGCACCGCCCGCGAGATGCGCTCCGGCAGCGCCGGCAGCAGCCTCGGGGCCGCCTCCAGCAGGTGCACCGAGAGCTGGCCGGCGTCCAGGCGGGTGAAGCCGTAGCTGTGCAGCATGCGCGAGGCGTCGTAGAGCTCGGCGGCGAGCTCCACCCCGGTGGCCCCGGCGCCGACGATGCCCACGGTGAGGTGGGAGTGGGTGCGCCGCTCGGGATCGCTGAAGCGCAGGAAGGTGTTGAGCATGTCGCGCCGGAAGGCCTCGGCCTGCTCCGGGCTGTCGAGGAAGTGGCAGTGCTCGGCGACCCCGGGGGTGCCGAAGTCGTTGCTGACGCTGCCCAGCGCCAGCACCAGCCGGTCGTACTCGAGGGTGCGGGGCGGCAGCACCTCCTGGCCCTCGTCGTCGAGCACCGCGTCCAGCGTCAGCCGCTTGCCCTCGCGGTCCAGGTCGCACAGGGTGCCGCGCTGGAAGCGGTAGCCGTTGGCGCGGGCGTGGCCCTGGTAGGAGACCTCGTCGAGCCCCGAGTCCAGGGCGCCGGTGGCCACCTCGTGGAGCAGCGGCTTCCAGATGTGGGTGGGGTTGCGGTCGACCAGCACGACCTCGGCGCGGCCACGCCGGCCGAGGCGGCGCCCGAGGCGGGTGACCAGTTCGAGGCCGCCGGCGCCGCCGCCGACCACCACGATACGGGGAGCTGCCATGAGTGACTCCTGGAAAAGGTGAGGGTATGGGGGAGACGTCGCCCCAGCATAGCGGCCCCTATGGCGGCTGCCTACGTGACCGGCTCGAGAGGCAGGCCGGCTCTTGATAGGTTTCCATACTGAAAAGGAGAGCAGTGACGATGCATCGCATGCTGGAGGGGGTCGCCCTGGTGGCCTTCGACCTGGACGGCACCCTGATCGACTCGGTGCCCGACCTGGCCATCGCCGTGGACGCCGCCCTGGGCGAGCTGGGCCTGCCCGCCGCCGGTGAGGCGCGGGTGCGTGACTGGGTGGGCAATGGCTCGCTAGTGTTGATGGAGCGCGCGCTGCGGTTCGCTGTTGATTTGGGCGCCGGGGCAGCCTCGCCTGCCACCGGTGTTGATATCGATAAGGCACTGCTGGAGCGCGCCCATGCGGCCTTCCTCGCGCACTACGGCCGCGACCCCGGTGCCCACACCCGGCTCTATCCCGGGGCGCGGGAGTGCCTCGATGCCCTGCGAGCGCGCGGCCTGCCGCTGGCCCTGGTGACCAACAAGCCCCACGCCTTTATCGCGCCACTGCTGGAGGGGCTGGGCCTGGCCGAGCATTTCGCGCTCTGCCTGGGCGGCGACAGCCTGCCCGAGAAGAAGCCCCACCCGGCGCCGCTGCTGCACGTGGCCAGCCACTTCGGCCTGCCCCCTCAGGCCTGCCTGATGGTGGGGGACTCCCGTCACGATATCGCCGCCGGCCAGGCCGCCGGCTTTCGTACCCTGGCGGTGCCCTACGGCTACAACCATGGCGAGCCGGTGCGCGAGAGCGGCCCGGACGGCGTGGTTGAATCGCTGGCGGAACTCGTTTAACGTGAGTTCGGCTCATGCTATAAGCGCGGCCCAATCAATACGTTATTGCGATAGACGCGGACACCCCGATGATCAGCCGCCCCCTGCCGGACCCCCTCATGCCCGGCGGCGTGCTCCACGCCGCCCGCTACCTGCCCCGCTCGCCCGTCCGCGGCGGCTGGCGATGGTGACGCTCGCCCCGCGAGTCTGTCTCGGCGCCACCGCGCCCACCTTCGCCAACCCCCTTTCCCGAGGACACCGGGCATGATGACCCCCGAACGTTTCCGCGAGCTGGCCGACGCCGGCTACAACCGCATTCCGGTCACCCGCGAGGTGCTGGCCGACCTCGACACCCCGCTCTCCACCTACCTCAAACTGGCCAACGCGCCCTGGACCTTCCTGCTCGAGTCCGTGCAGGGCGGCGAGAAGTGGGGCCGCTACTCCATCATCGGCCTGCCCAGCCGCGAGCGCATCGAGGTGCGTGGCTTCAGCATCAGCCATATCGTCGACGGTGAGCTCCACGGCGCCGCCGAGGTGGAGGACCCGCTGGCGTGGATCGAGCAGTTCCAGGCTCGCTTCAAGGTGCCGCGCCTGGACGACCAGCCGCGCTTCGACGGCGGCCTGGTGGGCTACTTCGGCTACGACACCATCCGCTACATCGAGCCGCGCCTGCGAAGCCCGGTCGCCGCCGCCAAGCCCGACCCGCTGGGCGTGCCGGACATCCTGCTGATGGTGGCCGACGACCTGGTGGTGTTCGACAACCTCTCCGGGCGGCTGACGCTGTGGACCCACGCCGACCCTGCCGAGGCCGGCGCCTACGCCGCCGCGGTGGAGCGCCTGGAGGCGCTGGAGATCCGCCTGCGCAGCGCCACCCTCAACACCGTGAGTCCCGGCACCGGCAGCGCCGCGGTGGAGGAGGGCGACTTCACCTCCGGCTTCACCGAGGCGGGCTTCAAGGCCGCGGTGGAGACCATCAAGGAGTACGTGCTGGCCGGCGACGTCATGCAGTGCGTGCCCTCCCAGCGCATGTCGATCCCCTACCGCGCCGCCCCCCTGGACCTCTACCGCGCCCTGCGCAGCCTCAACCCCTCGCCCTACATGTTCTACCTCGACCTGGGCGACCACCAGGTGGCCGGCTCGTCGCCGGAGATCCTCACCCGCCTGGAGGAGGGCGAGGTGACGGTGCGGCCCATCGCCGGCACCCGCAAGCGCGGCCGCACCGAGGCCGAGGACCAGGCGCTGGAGGCGGAGCTGCTGGCCGATCCCAAGGAGCGCGCCGAGCACCTGATGCTGATCGACCTGGGGCGCAACGACGTCGGCCGCATCAGCGAGACCGGCTCGGTGAAGGTCACCGAGGAGATGGTGGTAGAGCGCTACTCCCACGTCATGCACATCGTCTCCAACGTCACCGGCCGCCTGAAGCCCGGGCTCACCGCCATGGACGCCCTGCGCGCCACCTTCCCGGCGGGAACCGTCTCCGGGGCCCCCAAGATCCGCGCGCTGGAGATCATCGACGAGCTGGAGCCGGTCAAGCGCGGCATCTACTCCGGGGCGGTGGGCTATCTCTCCTGGCACGGCAACCTGGACACCGCCATCGCCATCCGCACCGCGGTGATCAAGGATGGTCAGCTCCACGTCCAGGCCGGCGCCGGCATCGTCGCCGATTCGGTGCCCGAGCAGGAGTGGCAGGAGACCCTCAACAAGGGGCGGGCGCTGTTCCGCGCCGTGGCCATGGCCGAGCGTGGCCTGGACAACCTCGAATAAGGCGCCGGAGAGAGCCATGAACGTCTGCATGATCGACAACTACGACAGCTTCACCTTCAACGTGGTGCAGTACCTGGGGGAGCTGGGCGCCGAGGTGACCACCTACCGCAACGACGCCATCACCCTGGCCGAGATCGAGGCCATGGCCCCGAGTCACCTGGTGATCTCCCCCGGGCCCTGCACCCCGGACCAGGCCGGCATCTCGCTGGCGGCCATCCGCCACTTCGCCGGCCGGCTGCCGATACTGGGCATCTGCCTGGGCCACCAGGCGATCGGCCAGGTCTACGGCGGCGAGGTGGTGCGCGCCCCCCAGGTGATGCACGGCAAGACCTCGGCCATCCGCCACACCGGCCAGGGGGTGTTCGAGGGCCTCGAGGATCCCCTGGAGGTGACCCGCTACCACTCGCTGGTGGTGGCCCGGGAGACCCTCCCCGACTGCCTGGAGATCACCGCCTGGACCGATGACGACGACGTCACCCCGGGGCTGATCATGGGGCTGCGCCACCGCGAGCTCGACGTCGAGGGCGTGCAGTTCCACCCCGAGTCGATCCTCAGCCGCCAGGGCCACGACCTGCTGGCCAACTTCCTCAAGCGCCGCGCGCCGGCGCCGCTGGGCCAAGCCTGACGCAAGGAGACCCATGATGCAGATGCGAGATGCCCTCGGCGCCCTGATGCGCCGCGAGAACCTCGGCTTCGCCGCGACCCACGAGATCATGCGCCAGATCATGACCGGCGAGGCCAGTGACCCGCAGATCGCCGCCTTCCTGATGGGCATGGCGATGAAGGGCGAGACTGCCGAGGAGATCAGCGCCGCCGCCCAGGTGATGCGCGAGCTGATGAAGCCGGTCCACCTCGGCGCCGACAACGTGGTCGACATCGTCGGCACCGGCGGCGACGGCGCCAACCTGTTCAACGTCTCCACCGCCTCAAGCTTCGTGGTCGCCGCCGCCGGCGGCCACGTCGCCAAGCACGGCAACCGCGGGGTGTCGTCGTCGTCGGGCAGCGCCGATCTCTTCTCGGTGGCCGGCATCCACCTCGACCTGGATGCCGAGCAGGTGGCGCGCTGCATCGAGCAGGTGGGTGTGGGCTTCATGTTCGCCCCCAACCACCACCCGGCGATGCGCTACGCCGTGGCGCCGCGCCGCGAGATGGGCGTGCGCACCCTGTTCAACATCCTCGGCCCGCTGACCAACCCCGCCGGCGCCCCCAACCAGGTGCTCGGCGTCTATGCCCCGGAGCTGGTGCCGCTGATGGCCGACGTGCTGCGCCGCCTGGGCAGCCGCCACGTGCTGGTGGTGCATGCCGAGGATGGCCTGGACGAGATCTCCCTGGCCCAGCCGACCCTGGTGGCCGAGCTCCGGGAGGGCGAGATCCATGAGTACGTGATCACCCCGGAGGCGCTCGGCGTCAAGCGCCAGCCCCTGGACCCGCTGCGGGTCGCCTCCGCCGAGGAAAGCCTGCGCCTGGTGGAGCAGGCCCTGGTGGGCGAGGGGCCGGCGGCGGACATCGTCGCGCTCAATGCCGGCGCGGCCCTCTATGCCGCGGACCTCGCCGACAGCCTCGAGGAGGGGGTGGCCCTGGCCCAGGACGCCCAGGCCTCCAAGCTGCCCCTGGAGAAGCTCAGGGAGCTGGCCAACTTCACCCGCGTCTTCCTGCAGTGAGCACCCATCGACTAGGAGTTACCCCATGAGCGGTTCCGCCCCCCCGACCATCCTGACCCGCATCCTTCAGCGCAAGGAGGAGGAGGTCGCCGAACGCCGCCGCGCCGTGCCCGAGGTCGAGCTGCTGCGCCTGGCCGCCGAGCAGGGGGCACCCCGGGGCTTCAACGCGGCGCTGGCGCGGCGCATCGCCCAGGGCGATCCGGCGGTGATCGCCGAGGTCAAGAAGGCCTCCCCCTCCCGGGGCGTGATCCGCGAGGACTTCCGCCCCGGCGAGATCGCCGCTAGCTACGCCGAGGGCGGCGCCGCCTGCCTCTCGGTACTCACCGACGCCGACTTCTTCCAGGGCCATGAGGACTACCTGATCGAGGCCCGCGACGCCTGCGCACTGCCGGTGATCCGCAAGGACTTCATCACCCACGGCTACCAGGTGAGCGAGGCCCGCGCCATCGGCGCCGACTGCATCCTGCTGATCGTCGCCGCCCTGGAGGATGCGCAGATGGCCGACCTGCATCGCCAGGCCATCGAGCTCGGCATGGACGTGCTGGTGGAGGTCCACGACGCCCACGAGCTTGAGCGGGCGCTGGCCCTGGACCTCGACCTGGTGGGCATCAACAACCGCGACCTGCACACCTTCGAGACCCGCCTGGACACCACCCTGGAGCTGCTGCCGCGCATTCCCGGCGGCGTCACGGTGGTCACCGAGTCCGGCATCCACACCCCCGGCGACGTGCTGCGCATGCGCGAGCACGACGTCAACGCCTTCCTGGTCGGCGAGGCCTTCATGCGCGAGGCCGACCCCGGCCAGGCGCTGCGCCGGCTGTTCTTCTGAGTCATTGGCTAAGCAAGACGGGGGCCGGCGGATGCCGGCCCCCGTCGTTTTGGTATCCCAGTATGTAACAGGAGATTGTCTCGGCGCTGACGAGACAATCTCCTCGCTGCTGCCCCGTCACGGTTTGAGTATCCTGGGGTCGCCGAGTCATCGAGCCGCTTGAGGCACTCGATGGTCAGAACGCCGGCGACGTCGGGTCGATCAGGCAGATGACCGTCTCGCCGGGCTGTGGGTCGAGCTCGGCACGGTCGCTGGCCACCCGCACATGCCCCTTGGCGTCGAGGCAGAAGAGCGCCAGCAGGCGGCCGTCGTGGTCGCGGCGGTAGGCGGCGAAGTCGTGGTCCTCGTGCAGGCGCGCCACGCGCACTTCGGCGCCGCGGGCGATGCGGCTGGCCAGGTCGGCCCAGCTGACCGTCTCCCCGAACAGTCGCGGCAGCTCGGCGAGGTCCTGGGGGCGCTGGCGCTCGGCCTGGTCGTCGCGACTGGCCTCGAGGCGGAACACCCGGCCCGGCTCGAACTGGGTGGCGAAGTGCAGGGCCGCCAGGTCGTTGGCCTCGCGGTAGGGCGAGAGCGGCAGGAAGTGGCCCAGGCCGGTCAGCTCGAGGTGGGTCTCGGCGTGTTCGGAATGGGGCTTGCCGTAGTAGACCGGCAGCCCCGCCATGCGTGCCTCCTCCAGCGCCTCGCGGTCGGTGTCGGCCAGGCGCACCGGCAGCTCGACCTGCTGCAGTGCCAGCCCGATGGCGCGGGCCACCGGGTTGGCGCCCAGGATCAGGAAGCCGCTGGGCGGTGGGGTCATCACCCCCAGCGCCCGGGCGAGGGGCCGCGACAGCAGGCTCTGGATCACCACGGTGGCGATGATCACCAGGAAGGTGACCGGCACCAGCATCTCGGCGCCCTCTACCCCTTCCGCCTCCAGCTTGAGGGCGAACAGCGAGGCCACCGCCGCGGCGACGATGCCGCGCGGAGAGATCCAGGCCACCAGCGCCTTCTCCTTGAGGTCGAGGCCGCTGCCCAGGGTGCAGGCCGCCACTGCCAGCGGACGGGCGACAAGCATCAGCGCGGCGAGGTAGGCCCAGGCTGGCCAGCCCAGCAGGGCGAGCTGGTCGAGTCGCAGGCGAGCGGCGAGGAGGATGAAGAGCCCCGAGATCAGCAGAATCGTCAGGGTCTCCTTGAACTCGATGATCGGCTCGGTGGGCACCCGCTTCATGTTGGCCAGCCAGGCCCCCATCACAGTGACGGTGAGCAGCCCCGACTCGTGGAACAGCTGGTTGGAGAGCGTGAAGAGCACCAGCATCACCATCAGGGTGCCGAAGCTGTGCAGCTGGCGCGGTAGCCAGTGGTGGCGCAGCACGCAGCCCCACAGGTAGCCACCGGCGCCGCCCAGGCCAAAGCCGATGGCGAGGGTCAGGGCGAACAGCGCCAGGGTGTGGGTGAAGGCGTCGCCGGCGCTGCCCAGCGCCACGAACTCGTAGACCAGCACCGTGCCGATGGCCCCCACCGGGTCGATCAGGATCCCCTCCCAGCGCAGGATGCGGGAGAGCGACTCCTTGGCGCGCAGGGTCTTGAGCAGCGGCAGCACCACCGTGGGGCCGGTGACTACCAGCAGGGCCCCGAGCACGCTGGCCATGCCCCAGGGGAGGCCGAGCAGCCAGTGGGCGGCTAGGGCGCTGATCACGGCGGTGATCAGCGCCCCCCAGGTCACCAGGCGGCGTACCGTATGGCCGTGGCCGCGCAGCTCGCCGAGGTTGAGGGTCAGGCTGCCCTCGAAGAGGATCACCGCGACGGCCAGCGAGACCAGCGGGAAGAGCAGGTCGCCGAGCAGGGCGTCGGGGTCGAGCAGGCCGGTGATCGGGCCCACCAGGATGCCGGTGACCAGCAGCGGCAGGATGGCGGGGACCCTGAGGCGCCAGGCCAGCCACTGGCAGGCGAGCGACAGCAGGCCGATGCCGGTGATCAGTACCGCGGGGCTCTCCATGGGGTGGCTCCTGGCTGGGGTCCAGTGTGCAGATTAGCCACTACCGATGGGATCCGCTATGTGCGTGGTCCCCCCCGGGGCGCCGTCGAGGCCTCGGCGGCGCTCCTCGGCCTGGTGTTATCCCTGCCGTCTGAGCTCGGCCAGCAGCGCCTGCAGCGGGTGGGGCAGGCTGGCCTCCGAGAGGCGCCTGGCCTGGCTGCGGCAGGAGTAGCCGGTGGCCAGCAGCTTGCCCGTGTTGGCGGCGTCCTCGACCACCGGCTGCCATGACTGGGCGTAGATGGCCTTCGAGGTCTCGAGGTTCCTGGCCTCGTGGCCGTAGGTGCCGGACATGCCGCAGCAGCCGGTGGCCACCAGGTCGAGCTCCAGGCCGAAGGCGGCGAAGACCTGCTGCCAGGCCTTGGGGCTGCCCGGGGCGGTGGTGGCCTCGGTGCAGTGGGAGAGCAGCCGGTACCCCGGGTCCTCCAGGGTAAGGCCTCGGGGGGCCAGGGAGCCGGCGCGGGTCACCAGCCACTCCTGCAGCAGGCGCACCTCGGGCACGGAATCGGGCCCCAGCGCCTTCACGTACTCCTGGCGGTAGGTGAGGGTCATGGCCGGGTCGATGCCCACCAGCGGCACCCCGAACTCGGCCAGGGCGCGCAGGCGCCGCGCCTGCTTCTCGGCGGTGCGCGCGAAGGCCCCCAGGAACCCCTGCACGTTGAGCGGCTTGCCGTTGGGGGAGAAGGGCGCCACGAAGACACGCACGTCGAGGCGGCTGAGCAGCTCGACGATATCCATCACCAGCCTGGCCTCGAAGTGGCTGGTGAAGGCGTCCTGGACGATCACCACGCTGTTGGCTCTCTGCGCCTCGGTGAGCAGGCCCAGCGAAGTGGGCGTGGCCTCGGCGACGCCCCAGGCGGACAGGGTCTTCTTCAGGCTGGCGCGGGAGAGTCGCGGGCTGTCCACCATGCCCACGGGGCCGGCGAGCAGGCGCGTCACCAGGTGGTTGCCGAGGGCGGCGTTGTAGAGCGGCGCGACCCGGGTGAGGGCGGGCAGCAGGAACTCCAGGCCGCCGACCAGGAAGTCGCGGGGGGGCCTCAGGTAGCGTCCGTGATAGGCCTCCAGGAACTGTGCGCGGGAGTCGGGCACGTTGACCTTGACCGGGCACTGGCCGGCGCAGGACTTGCAGGCCAGGCACCCGGCCATGGCGTCGTAGACCTGGTGGGAGAAGTCCGCCTCGCGACCGCGGCGCAGGGTGTTGAGGGCGCGGGCCGGGAAGCGCTTCACGGTGCCCCAGACGCCCTCGGTGCGGCGCGCGCGGGCCTCCTCGATCAGGTCGACCCCCGCCTCGCCCTGCAGGCGCAGCCACTCGCGCACCAGGCTGGCGCGCCCCTTGGGAGAGTGGACGCGGTCGCGGGTCGCCTTCCACGAGGGGCACATGGCGTCGTTGGGGTCGTAGTTGTAGCAGGCGCCGTTGCCGTTGCAGTAGACGGTGGCGGCATGGGCTTGCCACACCCGCTCGTCGATGGTGCGGTCGAACTGGCCGCGGGTGGGCACGCCGTCGATGGTCAGCAGGCCCGGGTCGACCAGCGTGACCGTCTCCGCCTGATCGGCGGCGCTGGCTGGCGCGGTCGCTCCCGCGGCGTCGGACGGGATAGACGCTGTACCCGCGGCCTCGGGCGGGAGAGACGCTCTACCCGCGGCATCGGGCGGGATAGAGAGCGGTGTCGCGATCTTGCCCGGGTTGAGCTGGTTGTGGGGGTCGAAAGCCGCCTTGACCCGCTGCAGGCTGGGGTAGAGCTCGCCGAAGAAGCGGGGCGCGTACTCCGAGCGCACCCCCTTGCCGTGCTCGCCCCACAGCAGGCCGCCATACTTGCCGGTGAGCTCGGCCACCGCGTCGGAGACCTCGCGGACCAGCCGCTCCTGGGCCGGGTCCTTCATGTCGAGGGCGGGGCGCACGTGGAGCACCCCGGCATCCACATGGCCGAACATGCCGTACTCGAGGCCGCGGGCGTCGAGCAGGGCGCGGAATTCGGCGATGTAGTCGGCCAGCCGCTCCGGCGGCACCGCGGTGTCCTCGACGAAGGGGAGGGGGCGGCGCTCCCCGCTGACATTGCCCAGCAGGCCCACGGCGCGCTTGCGCATGGCGTAGACGCGCTGGATGGCGGCGCGCCCCTCCGCCAGGGTGAAGCCCAGGCGCTCGACGCTGCGGTCGCTCTCCAGGTGACGACAGAAGGTGGCCACGCGCTCGGCCAGCCGCTCGGGGTCGTCGTCGTTGAACTCCACCAGGTTGATGCCGCGCACCGGGGTGCCGCCCTCGGGGAAGAACTCGGCGACGCTGTCCCAGACGAAGTCCTGCATGGCGAGCATCAGCACCTTGTCGTCCACCGTCTCGATGGAGGTAGGCTGCGGCTGATCTTGTGAAGAGCCTCCGCTCCCCATCAGCGCCCTGGCATCGCGCAGGGCGTCCATGAAGCCGGGGTAGCGCACGTTGACCAGGGTCGAGTGCTTCGGGATCGGCAGCACCTTGAGCACCGCCTCGTCGAGCAGGCCCAGCGAGCCCTCGGCACCGCACAGCAGGCTGTTGAGGTCGAGCTTGCCTTCCGCCGTTCTCAGGTGCGCCAGGTCGTAGCCGGTCAGGCAGCGGTTGAGCGGCGGGAAGGTCGCGGCGATCCGCTCGGCCTGGGTGTCGATGATCTCCCGGGCGGTGCGCACGACGCGGCCGGTGGCGTCGTCGCGCGTGCACAGCGTCTCGAGCTCGTCCTCGTCCAGCGGCCGGCTCACCAGGCGCTCGCCGCCCAGCAGCAGCGTGGAGAGCTCGAGCACGTGATCGCGGGTCTTGCCGTACTCGCAGCTGCCCTGGCCGCTGGCGTCGGTTGAGATCATGCCGCCGATGGTGGCGCGGTTGGAGGTGGAGAGCTCCGGTGCGAAGAACAGCCCATGGGGCTTCAGGGCAGCATTGAGCTGGTCCTTGACCACGCCGGCCTGGACCCGCACCCGGCGATTCTCGACGTCGATCTCCAGGATCCGGTTCATGTGCCGGGAGACGTCCACCACCAGGCCGTCGGTGAGCGACTGGCCGTTGGTGCCGGTACCACCGCCGCGGGGGGTGAGTACCACCCGGCGGTGCTCCACCTGGCCGGCCAGGTGGGCGATGCGCTGAAGGTCCTCGCCGTGGCGGGGGTAGAGCACCGCCTGGGGCAGGCGCTGGTAGAGGGAGTTGTCGGTGGCCAGCACCGTGCGGGCGGCGTAGTCGGGGGCGATCTCGCCCTCGAAGCCGGCGGCCTTGAGGGCCTCGAGGAAGCGCAGGTAGGGCGTGTCGGGGCTCGGCGCGGTGGCGGCGTCGGCGGTATCCAGTCGTGCGATCATCGGCATCAGCATGGGCAGGCGTGGGGGCATTACTGTACCGCGCGCCGCCGGGAGGCGCATCCCGCCGCGGGCCCGCGTGGCGCCGCTTTCGCCTTTTGCCTACAATGGGCTGCCTGTCAGCGCCGCGCCCCGCGCGGCCACGCTCCTTCACCGACTGCAACGGACCGGATGCCATGCTCGATCCCAAACTGCTGCGCAGCGACCTCGAGACGGTCGCCCAACGACTCGCCAAGCGGGGCTTCGCCCTGGACGTCGACCGCCTCTCGGCGCTGGAGTCCCGGCGCCGCGAGCTGCAGGCCGAGACCGAGTCGCTGCAGGCCGAGCGCAACAGCCGCTCCAAGGCGATCGGCAAGGCCAAGGCGGCGGGGGAGGATATCCAATCGCTGCTCGATGAGGTGAGCGATCTGGGCGATCGCCTGGACGCCGCCAAGGCGCGCCTGGCCGAGGTGCAGGGCGAGTGGGACGAGGCGGTGAGCGGCATTCCCAACCTGCCCCACGAGAGCGTGCCCGAGGGCCGGGACGAGAGCGACAACGTCGAGCTGCACCGCTGGGGCACCCCGCGGGCGTTCGACTTCCCGGTGCGCGACCATGTCGACCTCGGCGAGCTCGACGGCGGCCTCGACTTCGACCTGGCGGCCAAGCTCACCGGGGCGCGCTTCGCGGTGATGCGCGGGCCCATGGCGCGGCTGCACCGCGCCCTGACTCAGTTCATGCTCGATACCCAGACCGAGGTGCATGGCTACCAGGAGTGCTACGTCCCCTACATGGTCAACGAGGCCTCGCTGCGCGGCACCGGCCAGTTGCCCAAGTTCGGCGAGGACCTGTTCAGGCTGGACGACGAGCGCGGCTACCACCTGATCCCCACCGCCGAGGTGCCGCTGACCAACTTCGCCCGGGACGAAATCCTCGACTACCAGGCACTGCCGCTCAAGCTCACCGCCCACACCCCGTGCTTTCGCAGCGAGGCGGGCTCCCACGGCCGCGATACCCGCGGCATGATCCGCCAGCACCAGTTCGACAAGGTGGAGATGGTGCAGCTGGTCGACCCGGCCACCAGCTATGCGGCGCTGGAGGAGATGCGCGGACATGCCGAGGCGATCCTCCAGGCGCTGGCGCTGCCCTACCGGGTGGTGACGCTGTGCACCGGCGACATGGGCTTCGGCGCCGCCAAGACTTATGACCTGGAGGTGTGGATCCCGAGCCAGGAGACCTACCGCGAGATCTCCTCGGTCTCCAATTGCGAGGAGTTCCAGGCGCGGCGCATGCAGGCGCGCTTCCGCCATCCCGAGCAGAAGAAGCCACAGCTGCTGCACACCCTCAACGGCTCGGGCCTGGCGGTGGGTCGCTGCCTGGTGGCGGTGCTGGAGAACTACCAGAACGCCGACGGCTCCATCACCGTGCCCGAGGTGCTGCGCCCCTACCTGGGCGGACGGGAGACGCTGGGACGCTAGGCGCCTGGCCACCCCGCTGCTGCGAACCCCTGCCCCGGCGGGGGTTCGTCGTCTGGGCGGCGTGGACGATTGTGGCGGTGTGCCCGCGAGGGCATGATGGAAACCTGACACGCTGAGGGAGGTCCGGATGGCGGACGGCAACGGCGATGCCTCTGGCATCATTCCGCTGAACCTGGTGCTGGGGCTGGCGGCGCTGGTGGTGATCGTGGCCGGTATGCGGGCCGGTGCCAGCCTGCTGGTACCCATGCTGCTGGCGGCCTTTATCGCGGTGATCTGCACCGCACCGGTACTGTGGCTCAACCGCCATGGCCTGGGATTGCGCCTCTCGGTATGGCTGACCCTGATAGTGATCGGCGGAGTCATCTCGCTGCTGGGCGTGCTGCTGGTCAACAGCTTCGGTACCTTCGTGGAGGCGCTGCCGGGCATCGAGCAGAAGCTCTACGACTACTACCTGGGGCTGCTGGATGGTCTGGCGCGCCTGGGGCTGGCGATCGACACCGACCGCCTGGCCGAACTGCTGGATGCCGAGCAGCTGGGCAACTGGATCCCCGCGGTGATCGGCGAGGTCGGCAACCTGCTGATGCAAAGCGTGGTGGTGGGCCTGCTGGCGGTGTTCATGCTGTTCGAGACGCTGACCTTCCGCGACAAGCTGGCCCGTGCCCTGGCCAATCCGGCGCCGAGCCTCGAGCGTTTCAGCGAGTTCAGCCTGACCCTCAAGCGCTACCTGGCGGTGAAGACGATGGTCAGCCTGGTCACCGGCCTCCTGGTGTGGGTCGCCTGCCTGCTGGTGGGGGTGGACTTCCCGCTGCTGTGGGCGGTGCTCGCCTTCATGCTCAACTACATTCCCAATATCGGCTCGGCGATCGCCGCGGTGCCGCCGGTGCTACTGCTGCTGGTCTCCCCGGATGGCGGGCTCTTCGATGCGCTGCTGCTCTCCGGCGCCTACCTGGGGATCAACTTCCTGCTCGGCAACATCGTCGAGCCGCGCATGATGGGCAAGGCGCTGGGGCTCTCCACCTTCGTCGCCTTCCTGTCGCTGGTGGTGTGGGGGTGGATCTTCGGGGCGGTGGGCATGCTGCTCTCGGTGGTGCTGACCATGACCCTGAAGATCGCCCTGGACAGCCATCCCGAGACGCGCTGGATCGCCCATCTGCTGGGCCCGGGGGACGAGCCGTCGCTGACCGAGGCCACCCGGCGCCCCTCGCGGCGGGGCAACAGGGAAGAGTGACCCAGGGTCCCTGAACGACATCGCCCCGGCCGAGGCCGGGGCGATGTGCGGATGCCAAAGGCTGCCTGGCGTGCAGGCCGTCGCTTTTGGCGTCGCTCAGGCGTTCTGGTCGATGAACTGCGACAGCTGCGACTTGGACTGGGCGCCCACCAGGGAGGCGACCTTGGTGCCGGACTTGAACAGCATCACGGTGGGCACACCGCGCACGCCCTGCTCGGCGGCGATCTCGGGGGCGTCATCGACGTTGATGCTGACGACCTTGAGGTTGCCGCTGCGCTCCTCGGCGACCTCGTCGACCACCGGTGCCATTACCTTGCAGGGGCCGCACCAGGGCGCCCAGAACTTGAGCAAGACCGGGGTGTCGGCCTTGAGGACTTCCTGCTCGAAGTTCGCATTGGTGACATCGACGTTATTGGCCATGGGGTTCTCCAGTTTCGTTGCGCTGCGTCGAGCGGGTCGGGTTGGCAGGCGACGGGGGCGGTGTCGCCTGTCCGGTCGGACGATGTTAGCGGTCGACCGGGGTGCTGGCAAATCGGGATGGGGCGTGCGCCGCTTGTGCGCTTGCTGGGCTATTATGCTATAAAGGAATGAATAACCCTTTTTATATATCATGGGCGTGGCGGCCGGTTCGGCGCCGCGCCGACGCGGCATGGAGAGGGACGCGATGAAATTGCAGCAGCTGCGCTACATCTGGGAGGTGACGCGCCACAACCTCAACGTCTCGGCCACCGCCCAGAGCCTGTTCACCTCCCAGCCGGGCATCTCCAAGCAGATCCGGCTACTCGAGGACGAGCTGGGGGTCGAGATCTTCGCCCGCAGCGGCAAGCACCTCACCCGGGTGACCCCGGCGGGCCAGGCGATCGTCGAGCTGGCCGGCGAGGTGCTCAGGCTCACCGACAACATCAAGGAGGTGGCCCAGGAGTTCAGCGATGAGCGCCGCGGCAGCCTTGCGGTGGCCACCACTCACACCCAGGCGCGCTACGCGCTGCCGCCGGTGATCCGCGACTTCACCCGCAAGTACCCCGAGGTGGCCCTGCACATGCAGCAGGGCACGCCCAAGCAGATCGCCCAGATGGTCAGCGACGGCCAGGCCGACTTCGCCATCGCCACCGAGTCGCTCGAGCTCTTCAACGACCTGGTGCTGCTGCCCTGCTACCGCTGGAACCGCTGCATCCTGGTGCCCCAGGGGCACCCGCTGGCGGAGGAGGGGGAGCTGACCCTGGAGGCGATCGCCCGCCATCCGCTGGTGACCTATGTGTTCGGCTTCACCGGCCGCTCCCAGCTCGATGACGCCTTCCGTGCCCGCGGGCTGACCCCCAACGTGGTACTTACCGCCGCCGACGCCGACGTGATCAAGACCTATGTGCGCCTCGGCCTCGGGGTGGGCATCGTCGCCCATATGGCGGTGGACCCCGAGCAGGACACCGACCTGGTGGCGCTGGACGCCGGCCACCTCTTCGAGAGCTCCACCACCAAGATCGGCATCCGTCGCGGCACCTTCATGCGTGGCTACATGTACGACTTCCTGCAGGGCTTTGCTCCCCACCTGGACCGCGAGCTGGTCGACGCCGCCCTGGCCGCCGGGCCGCGCCACGAGCGTGCCCTGTTCGAGGGCATCGAGCTGCCGCTGCGCTGATCCCGCGCCTCGGCGATAAACGACGCCGCCGCCACCCTGGCAGCCGGGGACGGCGGCGTCGTCATGACCGGCTCGGGGTCAGTGCTGCAGGTGCAGGCCGCACTCGCGCTTGGCCTCGACCTTGGTGGGGTCGAAGTAGTCGAACTCGTTGGGCAGGTCGTGGCGCTGCAGGTAGGCGTAAAGCTCCCTGGCCGTCCAGTGCAGCAGTGGCGCCACCTTGAGCAGGCCATCGGCGTTGCGGCTGGCCGGGGCCATGCGTGAGCGCTCCGGGGTGTCCTCGGCGCGCAGGGCGGTGAACCAGACGTCCGGTGCCATCTCGGTCAGGGCGCGCTCGAAGGGCTCGATCTTCACCTCCTGGGTGAAGGCGGCGTGGCGCGGGTCGTCGATGCCGGGGAAGGGACCCTCCAGCGCCTCGCGGTGGGCGCGGCTGCGCTTCGGCAGGTAGCTGACCAGGTTGAGGTCGAGGCGCTTCACCAGGGCATCCGCGAAGCGATAGGTGGCCTCGGTGTTGTAGCCGTGGTCCATCCATACCACCGGGATGTCCGGCCGCTGGCGGCTCACCATATGCAGGATGACCGCCTCGAAGGGGCGGAAGTTGGTGGTGCAGATGGGACGGCTGCCCTGGGTGAGGGCCCAACGCACCAGCGCCTCGGGGTCCTGGCCGAGGTCACGGTTGATGATCTCCAGTGACTCGCTCATGGCGATGCTCCGGTAGAGGATGATGACGCTACCCTAGCGAAGGGCATGGCGGGGTGCCCAATACCGATTTCTTGCTTCAATATGTCAATTCGGGAATAAGCAATATTGCTTCTTATTCCTTTTGTTGATCTTTCTCCCGATCCCCCGGTGCCGCGAGGGCCGCCATCAGGTGGCGGATCTTGTCCAGCGTCTCGCGGTACTCCGCCTCGCCGTCGGAGTCGGCCACCAGGCCGCCGCCGCCCCACAGGTGCAGTCGCCCGGCGTCGGCCACGGCGGTGCGGATGGCGATGGAGGTGTCCATGCGCCCGCGCCGATCCACGTAGCCGAGGCTCCCGCAGTAGACGCCCCGACGGCTCGGCTCCAGCTCGTCGATGATCTGCATGGCGCGCACCTTGGGGGCGCCGGTGATGGAGCCGCCGGGGAAGGCGCCGGCCAGCAGGTCCAGCGGCGTGCGACCGGCGGCCAGGGTGCCGGTGACCACGCTGACCAGGTGGTGGACGTTGGCGTAGCTCTCCAGGCCGCAGAGTTGTGGCACCCGCACGCTGCCGGGCCGGCATACCCGACCCAGGTCGTTGCGCAGCAGGTCGACGATCATCACGTTCTCGGCGCGATCCTTGGCGCTCGCCTGCAGCTCGTTGGCCAGGCGGCGGTCCGCTTCGGGGTCGGCGCCCCGCGGCCGGGTGCCCTTGATGGGGCGCGTCTCCACCTGGCCGTCACGGCACTCGAGGAAGCGCTCCGGGGAGAGCGAGAGGATCGCCTGCTCACCCGAGGGGCCGGGCCAGGCCAGGTAGCCCGCGAAGGGGGTCGGGGTGGCCGCACGCAGCCGCCGATAGGCGGCCCACAGGTCGCCCGCGTAGGGGGCGCTGAAGCGCTGGGCCAGGTTGACCTGGTAGCAGTCGCCGGCGCGGATATAGCGCTGCACCGCCTGGAAGCGCGCCAGGTAGCCCGCGCGGTCGAGTTCGGCGGCGAAGGGGGTGGCGAGCCGGAAGGGGGGCTCCGGGGCCGGCTCGGCGGAAAGCCAGGCCAGCGCCTGGCGGCGGCGCTCGGCGGTGGCCACCAGCCAGGCCTCGCCACGCTCGTGATCCTGGATCAGCGCCCAGTCGTAGAGGCCTACCCGGCTAGCCGGCAGGTCCACGGCAGGACGCGAGCGCTCGCCCACCGGCTCCAGGGCGTAGCCCAGGTCGTAGCTCCAGTGGCCGATCAGCCCGCCCAGGAAGGGCAGGTCGCTCGCCGGCACCTCGCCAGGCAGCCGGTCGAGCAGCACCTGCTGGGCGGCGAAGGGGGAGAGCCCCTCGAGCCCCGGCACTCCCGCCACGCGGCCATCGCTCTCCACCGTCAGCACCGCCAGGGGGTCGCTGGTGAGGATGTCGTAACGGCCGCCCGGCGCCGCGGGGCGCCCGCTGTCCAGCAGCGCGGCGCCCGGGCGGCGGCGCAGCCGCGCGAAGGCCTCCAGCGGGGTGGGGCGGTAGGGGTAGGGAGTGATCTCGAGCGTGGCGGTCATCGGCTGGCCTGCGGCGGGCCCTGGCTGGCGTCGGGGCGCCCATTCTAGGCGTTGCGAGCGCCGCTGTCCTCGTCGACGCTGGCTGGCATTCCCGACGCCGTTGGGGGTATTGTCGACATCTCCGGTGGCGAGCGCCAGGTTGTCTACAACCAAAGGCGTACCGCTCCCGGCCTGGTGCCTTATTGACCCGCCGACGGGCAATGGCTACTCTTCCCACACTCACTAATTGTCGACAATCATCATGAGCTCAGCCGAAGTCGAAACCGCCAACCCCGAGGTGCGCACCCTGGCCGAACGCGTCTTCCAGCAGCTGCAGGATGCCATCGTCCGCGGCGAGATGGCGCCGGGCAGCAAGATCACCGAGCCCGGCCTGTCGCGCACCTACGGCATCTCCCGCGGGCCGCTGCGTGAGGCGATGCGTCGCCTGGAGGCGCACCGGTTGATCGAGCGCGTGCCCCACGTCGGCGCCCGGGTGGTCAAGCTCTCCATGAAGGAGCTGCTGGAGCTGTTCGATGTGCGCGAGGCGCTGGAGAGCATGGCCGCGCGGCTGGCCGCCGAGCACATGACCGCCGAGGAGATCGCCGGGCTGCGCGAGGTTCTCGCGGTCCACGAGCGCCAGAGCGACCTCAAGAGCGGCGAGGCCTACTACCAGCGCGAGGGCGACCTGGACTTCCACTATCGCATCGTCCAGGGCAGCCACAACCGCATGCTGGTGACCATGCTGTGCGACGACCTCTACTACCTGGTGCGGCTCTACCGCACCCAGTTCAGCGCCAGCGGCACGCGCCCGCAGCGCGCCTTCGTCGAGCACCATCGCATCGTCGATGCCATCGAGGCCGGCGACGCCGAGCTCGCCGAGCTGCTGATGCGCCGCCACGTCAGTGCCTCCCGGGCCAACGTGGTCGACCGCTACGCCGCCACCCTCAAGGAGCGGGAAGAGACCACCGCCTGAGCCCACCACCGGATACCACCAGGAGAACCGCCATGACCCAGCAGACCCCCGGCGCCCGCTTCCGCGCCGCCCTCGAGGCCAACCGCCCGCTGCCCATCGTCGGCACCATCAACGCCTACACCGCCATGATGGCCGAGCGCGTTGGCCATCAGGCCATCTACCTCTCCGGCGGCGGCGTGGCCAACGCCTCCTTCGGCCTGCCGGACCTGGGCATGACCACCATGAACGACGTGGTCGAGGACGCCCACCGCATCTGCGGCGCTACCGACCTGCCGCTGCTGGTGGATATCGATACCGGCTGGGGCGGCGCCTTCAACATCGCCCGCACCGTCAAGGAGATGCAGCGCGCCGGCGTGGCCGCCGTGCACCTTGAGGACCAGGTGGCCCAGAAGCGCTGCGGGCATCGCCCCAACAAGGCCATCGTCTCCCAGCAGGAGATGGTCGACCGCGTCAAAGCCGCCGCCGATGCGCGCATCGATCCGGACTTCTACCTGATCGCGCGCACCGACGCCTTCCAGAAGGATGGCCTTGACGCCGCCATCGAGCGTTCCCGCGCCTGCATCGAGGCCGGCGCCGATGCCATCTTCGCCGAGGCGGTGCACACCCTGGACGACTATCGGGCCTTCTGCGAGCAGGTCGACGCACCGATCCTGGCCAACATCACCGAGTTCGGTGCCACCCCGCTGTTCACCCAGGCCGAGCTCGCCGAGGTGGGCTGTCGCATGGTGCTCTACCCGCTCTCCGCCTTCCGCGCCATGAACGCGGCGGCACTCAAGGTCTACCAGAGCATCCATGACAACGGTCACCAGAAGGACGTGGTCGACCTCATGCAGACCCGCGACGAGCTCTACGACTTCCTGAACTACCACAGCTTCGAGCAGAAGCTTGATGCGCTGTTTGCCGAGAAGGGCAGCGACGCCTGAGGCGAGCTCACTCAACGCCATCACGGATACCTTTAAGAGGAGAGAGATCATGGCAGAGAAACCCATCGGCGGCGCCGGCCTGCGTGGCCAGAGTGCCGGCACCACCGCCCTGTGCACCGTCGGCAAGACCGGCTCCGGCCTGACCTACCGCGGCTTCGACATCAAGGAGCTGGCCGAGAAGGCGAAGTTCGAGGAGGTCGCCTACCTGCTGCTCAAGGGCAAGCTGCCCAACCAGGCCGAGCTCGACGCCTACATCACCAAGCTCAAGGGCCTGCGTGGCCTGCCGGATGCGCTCAAGACCGTGCTCGAGCAGATCCCCAAGGACTCCCACCCCATGGACGTGATGCGCACCGGCGCCTCCATGCTGGGCAACCTGGAGACCGAGCAGAGCTTCGATGAGCAGCAGGACGTCTCCGACCGCCTGCTCGCCGTGCTGCCCTCGATCATCTGCTACTGGTATCGCTTCAGCCACGACGGCGTGCGCATCGAGACCGAGACCGACGACGCCTCCATCGGCGGCCACTTCCTGCACATGCTGCGCGGCGAGCCGGCCTCCGAGCTGCACGCCCGGGTGATGAACGTCTCGCTGATCCTCTACGCGGAGCACGAGTTCAACGCCTCCACCTTCACCGCCCGCGTCTGTGCCTCCACGCTTTCCGACATGCACTCCTGCGTGACCGGCGCCATCGGCTCCCTGCGCGGCCCGCTGCACGGCGGCGCCAACGAGGCGGCCATGGAGATGATCGAGGACTGGAAGTCCGCCGACGAGGCCGAGCGCGAGATCATGGCCATGCTCGAGCGCAAGGACAAGATCATGGGCTTCGGCCACGCGATCTATCGCGAGTCCGACCCGCGTAACGCCATCATCAAGGAGTGGGCCAAGAAGCTGGCCGAGGACGTGGGCGACAGCGTGCTCTATCCGGTCTCCGAGCGGGTCGAGGCGGTGATGTGGCGCGAGAAGAAGCTGTTCTGCAACGCCGACTTCTTCCATGCCAGCGCCTACCACTTCATGGACATCCCCACCAAGCTGTTCACGCCGATCTTCGTCTGCTCGCGTGTCACCGGCTGGTGTGCCCATGTCTTCGAGCAGCGCGCCAACAATCGCATCATCCGCCCCAGCGCCGACTACGTGGGCCCGGAGAAGAGCGAGTGGGTGCCGATCGAGGATCGGAGTTGAGTATGAACACCGACTACCGCAAGCCGCTTCCCGGCACCGAGCTGGACTACTTTGACGCGCGGGCGGCCGTCGAGGCGATCCAGCCCGGTGCCTATGACACCCTTCCCTACACCTCCCGGGTGCTCGCCGAGCAGCTGGTGCGTCGCTGCGAGCCCGAGCTGCTCACCGATGCCCTGAAACAGCTGGTCGAGCGTCGCCGCGACCTGGACTTCCCCTGGTACCCGGCGCGGGTGGTGTGCCACGACATCCTCGGCCAGACCGCGCTGGTCGACCTCGCCGGCCTGCGTGACGCCATCGCCGAGCAGGGCGGTGACCCGTCCAAGGTCAATCCGGTGGTGCCGACTCAGCTGATCGTCGACCACTCCCTGGCCGTGGAGCACGCCGGCTTCGAGCAGGACGCCTTCGAGAAGAACCGCGCCATCGAGGACCGTCGCAACGAGGACCGCTTCCACTTCATCGAGTGGACCAAGACCGCCTTCGAGAACGTCGACGTCATCCCCGCCGGCAACGGCATCATGCACCAGATCAACCTGGAGAAGATGTCGCCGGTGGTGCAGGCGCGCGACGGGGTCGCCTTCCCCGACACCTGCGTGGGCACCGACAGCCACACCCCGCATATCGACTGCCTGGGCGTGATCGCCATCGGCGTCGGCGGCCTTGAGGCCGAGACCGTGATGCTGGGCCGCCCCTCCATGATGCGCCTGCCCGACATAGTCGGCGTGGAGCTGACCGGCAAGCGCCAGCCCGGCATCACCGCCACCGACATCGTGCTGGCGATCACCGAGTTCCTGCGCCGCGAGCGCGTGGTGGGGGCCTATCTCGAGTTCTTCGGCGCGGGGGCCAGGAGCCTGACCATCGGTGACCGCGCCACCATCTCCAACATGACCCCGGAGTACGGCGCCACCGCGGCGATGTTCTACATCGACGAGCAGACCCTGGACTACCTGACCCTCACCGGCCGCGAGCCGGAGCAGGTCGCGCTGGTGGAGAAGTACGCCAAGCAGACCGGCCTGTGGGCGGACGACCTGGCCGGTGCCAAGTACGAGCGGGTGCTGACCTTCGACCTCTCGAGCGTCGAGCGCAACCTGGCCGGCCCCTCCAACCCCCACCGCCGCCTGCCCACCAGTGCCCTGCATGACCGTGGCATCGCCGTCGACTACGACAAGGCCCAGGCGGAGGAGAAGGCGGGCCACATGCCCGATGGCGCGGTGATCATCGCCGCCATCACCAGCTGCACCAACACCTCCAACCCGCGCAACGTGGTCGCCGCGGGCCTGCTGGCCAAGAAGGCCAACGAGCTCGGCCTGGTGCGCAAGCCCTGGGTGAAGAGCTCCTTCGCGCCCGGCTCGAAGGTGGCGCGGCTCTATCTCGAGGAGGCGGGCCTGCTGCCGGAGCTCGAGAAGCTCGGTTTCGGCATCGTCGCCTACGCCTGCACCACCTGTAACGGTATGTCCGGCGCGCTGGACCCGAAGATCCAGCAGGAGATCATCGACCGCGACCTCTATGCCACCGCGGTGCTCTCCGGCAACCGCAACTTCGACGGGCGCATCCACCCCTATGCCAAGCAGGCCTTCCTGGCCTCGCCGCCGCTGGTGGTGGCCTATGCCATCGCGGGTACCGTGCGCTTCGACATCGAGAAGGACGTGCTGGGCACCGATGCCGACGGCAACCCGGTGACCCTCAAGGACCTGTGGCCCTCCGACGAGGAGATCGACGCCATTGTCGGCGAGTTCGTCAAGCCGGAGCAGTTCAAGCAGGTCTACATCCCGATGTTCGACCTGGATGCCGCCGAGAAGGCCGAGAGCCCGCTGTATGACTGGCGCCCGCAGAGCACCTATATCCGTCGTCCGCCCTACTGGGAGGGCACCATGGCGGCCGAGCGTGCGCTGAAGGGCATGCGGCCGCTGGCGATCCTGCCGGACAACATCACCACCGACCACCTGTCGCCGTCCAACGCCATCATGATGGACAGCGCGGCGGGGGAGTACCTGCACAAGATGGGCCTGCCGGAGGAGGACTTCAATTCCTACGCCACCCACCGTGGCGACCACCTCACCGCCCAGCGGGCGACGCTGGCCAACCCCAAGTTGTTCAATGAGATGGTGCGTGACGACCAGGGCGAGGTGGTACAGGGCTCGCTGGCGCGGGTCGAGCCGGAGGGCCAGGTGATGCGCATGTGGGAGGCCATCGAGACCTACATGAACCGTCGCCAGCCGCTGATCATCATCGCCGGTGCCGACTACGGCCAGGGCTCCTCCCGTGACTGGGCGGCCAAGGGCGTGGCGCTGGCCGGGGTCGAGGCGATCGTCGCCGAGGGCTTCGAGCGCATCCACCGCACCAACCTGATCGGCATGGGCGTGATGCCGCTGCAGTTCCAGGAGGGCACCACCCGCCACACCCTGCAGCTCGACGGCACCGAGACCTATGACGTGGAGGGCAAGCCGGCCCCGGGTGCGACCCTGGAATTGGTCATCCACCGCAAGACCGGCGAGGTCGACCGGGTGCCGGTGACCTGCCGCCTGGATACCGCGGAGGAGGTCACCGTCTACTCCGCTGGCGGCGTGCTGCAACGCTTCGCCAAGGACTTCCTGGAGTCCTCGGAGGTGGCAAGCGCATGAGCCAGGTTCCCCAGATCCGGATTCCCGCCACCTATATGCGTGGCGGCACCAGCAAGGGCGTCTTCTTCCGGCTCGACGACCTGCCCGAGGCGGCCCGGGTGCCCGGCGAGGCCCGCGATCGCCTGCTGATGCGGGTGATCGGCAGCCCCGACCCCTACCAGAAGCAGATCGACGGTATGGGCGGGGCCACCTCCAGCACCAGCAAGACGGTGATCCTGTCGAGGAGCGAGAGCCCCGACCATGACGTGGATTACCTGTTCGGCCAGGTGGCCATCGACAAGGCCTTCGTCGACTGGAGCGGCAACTGCGGCAACCTCTCCGCGGCGGTGGGGCCCTTCGCGATCAGCAACGGCCTGGTGGATCCCTCGCGTATCCCGCACAACGGCGAGGCCGAGGTGCGCATCTGGCAGGCCAATATCGGCAAGACCATCGTCTCGCGGGTGCCGATCACCGATGGCCAGGTGCAGGAGACCGGTGACTTCGAGCTGGACGGGGTGACCTTCCCGGCGGCCGAGGTGCCGGTGGCCTTCAAGGACCCCGCCGACGGCGAGGGGGCCATCTTCCCCACCGGCAAGCTGGTGGATGACCTCGAGGTGCCCGGTGTCGGCACGCTCAGGGCGACCCTGATCAACGCGGGCATTCCCACCATCTTCGTCGACGCCGCGGCACTCGGCTACACCGGCACCGAGCTGCAGGAAGCGATCAACGGCGATGCCGAGGCCCTGGCGCGCTTCGAGACGATCCGCGCCCACGGGGCGGTGAAGATGGGGTTGATCGAGGACGTCGCCGAGGCCGCGGGCCGCCAGCACACCCCCAAGGTGGCCTTCGTGGCCCCGCCGGCGAGCTACACCGCCTCCAGCGGCAAGCGGGTCGAGGCCGGCGAGATCGACCTGCTGGTGCGGGCGCTCTCCATGGGCAAGCTCCACCACGCCATGATGGGCACCGCGGCGGTGGCCATCGCCTCCGCCGCGGCCATCGAGGGCACCCTGGTCAACCTGGCCGCCGGCGGTGGCAAGCGCAACGCCGTCACCTTCGGCCACCCCTCGGGCAGCCTGCGGGTCGGCGCCGAGGCGAGCCTGGTGGAAGGGCGCTGGGTGATCGACGAGGCGGTGATGAGCCGCAGTGCCCGGGTGCTGATGGAGGGCTTCGTGCGCATCCCCGGCGACAGCTTCTGAGCCATCGCCGGGCGAAGACGGGACGCCTCGGGGCGAAAGGCCCGAGGCGTCTTCTATAGTGGAGGTAGCCAATGCCGATGCCGAAGGAGGGCGCGATGAGTACCGTGGAAGCCAATGTGCGGCCGGACTACGACGCCGAGCTGCAGAGGATCGCCGACTATGTGCTGGGCTACCGCATCGAGAGCGCCGAGGCTTGGAACACCGCGCGGCTCTGCCTGATGGATACCCTGGGCTGCGGCCTGCTGGCGCTGCGCTTCCCGGAGTGCACCAAGCACCTGGGGCCGCTGGTGGAGGGTACCGTGGTGCCCCATGGCGCGAGGGTGCCCGGGACGCCCTTCCGCCTCGACCCGGTGAAGGCGGCCTGGGACATCGGGGCGATCATCCGCTGGCTCGACTATAACGACACCTGGTTGGCCGCGGAGTGGGGGCACCCCTCCGACAACCTGGGGGGCATCCTCGCCGTGGCCGACCACCTCTCCCAGCGGCGCCTTGCCCGGGGCGAGGCGCCGCTGACGATGCGCGACGTGCTCGAGGCGATGATCATGGCCCACGAGATCCAGGGGGTGCTGGCGCTGGAGAACAGCTTCAACCGGGTCGGCCTGGACCATGTGCTGCTGGTCAAGGTGGCCTCGACCGCGGTGGTCGCCAGGCTGATGGGCGCCGATCGCGAGCAGCTGCTCGCCGCGCTCTCCCACGCCTGGGTCGATGGCCAGAGCCTGCGGACCTATCGCCACGCCCCCAACGCCGGCTCGCGCAAGAGCTGGGCGGCGGGGGACGCCACCTCCCGGGCGGTACGCCTGGCCGATATCGCCCTGCGCGGCGAGATGGGGATTCCCGGGGCGCTCACCGCACCCCAGTGGGGCTTCTACGATGTTGCCTTCAGCCACACCAATCGCGACCTGGCCCTCAAGCCGGCGCCGGAACGGCGCCTGCGCTTCCAGCGTGACTTCGGCAGCTACGTGATGGAGAACATCCTCTTCAAGCTCTCCTTCCCGGCGGAGTTCCATGCCCAGACCGCCTGCGAGGCGGCGGTGACGCTGCACCCGCAGGTCAGGGGCCGCCTGGAGGAGATCGAACGGGTGGTCATCACCACCCACGAGTCGGCGATCAGAATCATCTCCAAGGAGGGGGACCTGGCCAACCCCGCCGATCGCGACCACTGCCTGCAGTACATGACCGCGGTGCCGCTGATCCTCGGCGAGCTGAATGCCGAGCACTACGAGGACGACTTCCACGCCGCGCATCCCGAGATCGACGCCCTGCGGGCGAAGATGGAGGTGGTCGAGGAGCCACGCTATACCCGCGACTACCTGGACCCGGACAAGCGCTCCATCGCCAACGCCGTCCAGGTCTTCTTCGCCGACGGCAGTGCCACCGACCCGGTGGCGGTGGAGTACCCCATCGGTCATCGGCGCCGGCGCGAGGAGGGGGTGCCGGTGCTGGAAGAGAAGTTCCGGCGCCACCTCGAGACCCGTTTCCCGCGCGGGCACAGCGCCAGGATCCTGGCGCTGTGCCAGGACCCGGCGGCGCTCGAGGCCACGACGGTGGATCGCTTCATGGACCTGTTCATGATCTGAGGGCGCGCGGCGTGTCACTGGACTACATTTTTCTTCACGAAGGCCTTGCGCGGGCCCCGGGAAATCCGTAAAGTACGCATCCGCTGCCGGCGACGGGCCAACGTTGCAGGCGGTGGAGGTGGCAGAAGTGACTGTTCTG
>NZ_AXCA01000153.1:0-2562 GCF_000475415.1 Halomonas sp. PBN3
CAGCTGGCCGACCACCTGAAGCAACACTGGCCGACGCTGCGCAAGCGGCTGCTGGTCGGTGAGTACCACCCCAGCCCGGTCCGGGCCGTCGAGATCCCCAAGCCCAAGGGCGGGACGCGGCAGCTCGGCATTCCCACGGTCACCGACCGGTTGATCCAGCAGGCGCTGCTGCAGGTGCTGACGCCAATCTTCGATCCGGGTTTCTCCGCATCGAGTTACGGCTATCGCCCCAGACGCAGCGCCCAGCAGGCCGTCTCGGCGATGAAGACCCATGTCACCGCCGGCCACCGCTGGGTGGTCGACCTCGACCTGAAAGCCTTCTTCGACAGAGTAAACCACGACCTGCTGATGGCGCGGGTCGCGCGCCGCGTCCGCGACAAGCGGGTGCTGCGCCTGATCCGTCGCTACCTGGAAGCCGGGATGTTCCAGGACGGCCTGGCCGCGCCACGCCGGCAGGGAACGCCCCAGGGTGGGCCACTGAGCCCGCTGCTGGCGAATATCCTGCTGGATGACGCGGACAAGGAACTGGAACGCCGCGGTCACCGCTTCTGCCGCTATGCCGACGACATGCAGGTGTATGTCAGCAGTCGGCGAGCAGGTGAGCGCGTCATGGCCAGCCTGAGTGATTTTCTCGAGAGCTCGCTCAGGCTGACGGTCAATCGCGACAAGAGTGCGGTGGACCGGCCGTGGAACCGGGGGTATCTGGGCTACACGCTGACTCGGCACAAACTGCCAAAGCTGACGCTGGCCAAGGCCAGCCTGCAGCGCCTGATGCAGCGTGTCCGCGAGATCCTCAAGCGCGGCAGGGGGCGCAACATACGGCGCGTTATTGAAGAGTTGATTCCGGTCCTGCGGGGCTGGGCCAACTACTTCTCCCTCGTCGACGTAAAGCGCCCGCTGGAGGCGCTGGATGGTTGGATACGTCGCCGGCTTCGTTGCGTGATCTGGCGGCAATGGAAGCGCCCATGGACCCGGCGCCGGAAGCTTACGGCGCTGGGCCTGGATCACCACCGGGCGTGGAAGTCAGCGGGAAACGGGCGAGGCCCTTGGTGGAACGCCGGCGCCTCGCACATGAATCAGGCTCTGCCTCGGAAGTGGTTCGACCGTCTGGGCCTGATCTCGGTACTCGATACGATCAAAAGGGCTTAGTCGTTCTTCGTGAACCGCCGTGGTACGGAACCGTATGCCCGGTGGTGTGAGAGGACGGGGGAGGCGACTCCCCCTCCTACTCGATTCCCGGTCCAGCCCCCGAAGCGTTGACCCCGCTCACGCTGCGCCCCGCAAATGCGCCGATTCGGCGACGATTTTCGCTTGACTTGTCCACCCCTCGCGGTTCCGCACCGCCTCCTGTGCATGACACGGACGCCAGGCCCCGTGCCCATGGGGCTTATGATAATTTCTTTCTAAATCAATAGGTTAAGCAAGATCAAAAATTGACCAATCTAAGGGCAGCCCGCTATCCATGGCGATTAGGCGACCTTTTCGAGGGGTTGTGAACAGGGTTATCCACAGAATGTGTGGAAAACGGCGCGGCGCCGGAAACGGTGGGGTGGGAGGGGCTCTGTCAACCCCGAATGGGGGGAGGAGAGGGCCATCGCAGCCTGGCCGGCTGCGATAGCACCAGAGCTTACTCAGGCTTCACGGCACGCAGGCGGCGCAGCAGCGAGGAGGTGTCCCAGCGGCCGCCGCCCATCGCCTGGACGTCGGCATAGAACTGGTCGACGAGCGCCGTGACCGGCAGGCGTGCCTCGAGCTGGCGCGCCTGGTCCAAGCAGATGGCGAGGTCCTTGCGCATCCAGTTCACGGCGAAGCCGTGCTCGTAATCGTCATCGATCATGGTGGCGTGGCGATTCTCCATCTGCCAGGAGCCGGCGGCTCCCTTGCTGATGACGTCCACCACCCGCCGGCGATCGAGGCCGGCCTGCTCGGCGAAGTGGAGCCCCTCGGCCAGCCCCTGCACCAGGCCGGCGATGCAGATCTGGTTGACCATCTTGGTCAGCTGGCCGCTGCCGGCCGGGCCCATCCGGGTCACCGCCCGGCCATAGTGAGCGAGCAGCGGCTCGGCGCGGGCGAAGTCGGTCTCGCTGCCGCCGCACATGATGGTCAGCGCGCCGTTCTCCGCCCCCTGCTGGCCGCCTGAGACCGGCGCATCCAAGAAGCCGATGCCGCGCTCGCGGCAGGCGGCATCGAGCGCCTCGGCCAGGTCCGCCGAGGCCGTGGTGTGATCCACCAGCAGGCTGCCCTCGGCCATGCCGGAGAGGGCTCCCTGCTCGCCGATGGTCACCTGGCGGACGTCGTCGTCGTTGCCTACGCAGACCAGCACCAGGTCGGCGCCCTGGGCGGCCTCGCCAGGGGTGGGGTAGTGGCTGCCGCCGTGCTCGGCGACCCACGCCTCGGCGCGGGCGGTGGTGCGGTTGTAGACGCGCACCGCGAGGCCGGCGCGGGCAAGGTGGCCGGCCATGGGGTAGCCCATGACCCCTAGGCCGATGAAGGCGACGGTGGAAATCTGCTTGCTCATCCTGGTGGTGTCCTCTTGTTGGTGGTTGGTTGTCGGGGGGGGGG
>NZ_AXCA01000154.1:0-6164 GCF_000475415.1 Halomonas sp. PBN3
CTGGCTTCACGGAATCAGGATCCTGTCTTTATCTTTTAAAATTCTCCATCTTTCAAAGGGTTGAGAATTTTTCCCTGCGAGACAAACTTTTTCCCTTCGGGAAAAAGACGTCCTCCAGCATAAGCCGTAACTTCCTGTTAACGGTGTAGCCGGTGATCTGCTACCATCTTCCTGGTGGGCCGCAGAACAATCCAGAGGCATCTGACAATAACGATGGCGGCACTGCTCAGGCGGTGCGCCACCAACAGGTGTTTCAACGGTCTATGGACGCTGCTGCATCGGCTGCCGATGATGGGCCCCACCGTCCGCCTCCTGTGCAGGGAGAGCTGCCCCCGGTCAACTGGAACGACACTTCGCAGGTGAACATGAACAAGGTCTTTAGAATCATCTGGAACCGCACCCTTGGACGTCTGGTAGTGGCTTCCGAGGCAGCACACTCTCAGGGGAAATCCGGCTCGGAACGCCTTCAGGCGGCGCCACGAGTCCATCACCAGCCTGCTGCGCTAACACGCCTGCGTCCACTGGCGTTGGCGATAGGATTGTTTGCCGCTGGCCTGGCGGCTCCCATGACCAGCGTCCAGGCTCAGGATGTCACCTACGACAATGTTACCGTCAATAATAATCTGACTGTTTCCAATGAGGCGATTCTCAGCGCCTTGCAGGTATCGGGCAATGCGATTTTCGACAGTACCTTAACGGTGGGAGGTGTCGACGTTGTCAGCGCGATCGACACCAACACCACTGACATTGGCTCACTGGATACCCGAGTCGGTGACAATGAGTCGGCCATCACGGGCCTTGATACTGATATTGGTGACCTGGATACCCGGGTGGGTGACAATGGGTCGGCCATCACGGGGCTTGGTACTGACATTGGTGATCTGGATATCCGAGTTGGTGACAATGAAAGCAGTATTAGCACTAACACTACTAACATCGGTGATCTGGATGCCCGGGTTGGTGAAAATGAAAGCAGCATTAGCACCAACACTGCTAACATCGGAGGTCTGGATGCCCGGGTCGGTAACAATGAAACTTCAATTACAGCCTTAGAAAACACCGCCAATGCTGGGTGGGATGTCACCGATGGAAGCAGTCAAGCGAACATCGGTCCTGGGGGTACTGTCACCTTCACGGGTGACTCCAATATCAGTGTGACTCAGTCTGGCACGGATGATGCCGGTGGAATCGATATTTCTCTTGATCCTGATATTGAAGTCACAAGTGTTACTGCCGATACCGTCACCACGGGTAATACCACCATCGACAACGATGGCGTGACGGTTGGTACGACTGGCCCGAGCGTGACCTCCACCGGAATTGACGCCGGCGGTCAGACGATTACCAATGTCGCCGCTGGAGACCTGACCGCGACCAGTACCGATGCCGTTATTGGTAGTCAGATCTACGACTTGTTTATCGAAGAAGGCGCCGGTGGGGTGCGCTACTTCCGTGCACTTTCGGCACAACCGGACTCCCAGGCCCTGGGGGCCGAGTCGATCGCTATCGGCCCCAATACCATCGCCGAGGGCAACAGTAGCTTCGCTGCCGGGTTGGGTGCCACGACTAGCAACGTGGCAGACAACGGCATTGCCTTGGGCAATCAGGCCAGTGCCGGGGCGGGTAACAGCCTGGCAGTGGGGAACCAGGCCAGTGCGGCCTTGGAATCTGGAACGGCCATAGGCAATCAAGCGCAGGCGAAGGCTGAAAACTCGATTGCCTTAGGTAAGCAAACCCTAGCCTTGGGTGAAAATGCAACCTCTATTGGTGCCACTGGCGATCCCATCACGACTCTGGATCTGGCCGTTGATGGCACCGACCTGACGTCGATCAATGGCGTACCGGTGACGGCAACTGGTACGCCGCTCAACCCTGACGGGACCTATACCCCCGGCGGTTCAGGCCAAATTACCGAGATTGCCGGTGTGGCAGTTGACGAAGACGGTGTCAATCAATTCATCAGTGCGTTGAAGGCCGGCGCCAACCTTGCCTCGGGCACGAACAGTGTATCGCTGGGTGTCGGCACCATCGCAGCCGGTGACTCCAGCGTTGCCATTGGCGACAGAGTCAATGCAGCAGTCGATGCCGTCGGGATTGGTAAAGGGGTTCGTGCCGCGGGTAGTGCGGTGGGAATTGGCCCCGGCGCCACCGCAAGCGGTGCCAATAGCTTCGCCGGCGGCAATAATGCTACCGCAAGCGGTGCCAACAGCTTCGCCGCAGGTGCTGGGGCGCAAGCAGGTGGTGCGGTTAGCATTGCTTTAGGTAAAGGTGCCGTGGCAGCCGCCACAAACAATATCTCGATCGGTGAAGAAGCAGGCGTTGGTACAGACGCTGTTATAGCCGACGATCAGGTAAATAATATCGCCATCGGCGCCCAGGCTGGCCAGAACGTTGCCGGCCAACGTAATGTGGCAATGGGGAGCAGTGCAGGCAATGCTGCCGATGGAAACGACAACATTGCCTTTGGATCTGCGGCTGGTGACAGCCTGGTGGGTGACAGTAATATCAGCATTGGTTTGAATGCTAACAGCATTGGTGGGGGGAATCAGAATCGCGCTGTCGGCATTGGCGAGGATGCCTCGGCGGGCACCGATGGCGTTGCCATCGGTCACGAGGCTGTCGCCTCCGGCAGCAACGGTCTTGCATTGGGTACTGGTGCAGCAACGAGTGGCGCAGGCGTGGCCTTGGGTGAAAACGCTGCCGCAGGAGCCGGCTATGTTGCCCTGGGCTCTGGCTCCCAGGCCACACAAAGCGATGTTGGTGGAAGTAGCTATCTAACCAATCGTGGGTTCTCGGGCAGCGCCGTTTCTGTGGGGAATGGCGAGACAGGCCTGACGCGGCGTATCGTAAATGTGGAAGATGGTGCACAGGATACTGATGCGGTAAACGTACGGCAGTTAAAGTATGCAGTGAATAATGTCGACCTGCTGGATCCTGACTTCGCCGATGGTGTGATCCTGGATCTTCAGGACCAGATCGATCAGAACTTGCTGTCCTATGTCAGTATCGAGGACGGTGGCACCGACAGGAGCAATAAGGATAACAGTGGGGCGCTAGGCGTCAGGTCAGTGGCCATCGGGCCGGATGCGTCTACCAGTGCTGGGGCCGACGATGCGACAGCTATTGGCTCCAGCGTATCGGCGGAAGGTGCTTCCTCGGTCGTTCTGGGCCATGATGTTCAAGCGCTAAAAGATAATGCGGTCGTCATCGGCAGCCAACAGACCGAAGCGCGTGACGAAAGTGGCGTGGCCATTGGCGCGGACTCGCAAAGCCGTGGCACAAACTCGATCGTTATTGGTACCCGTTCGGAGTCGGACGACCAGGACGGCACTAATGTCCAAAACTCGATCGTCATCGGCACAGACTCCCAGTCGACTGCGCGCGAAGGGATCGTCATCGGCAGAGATTCCCTCGTAAATGCCGAAAGAGCTATGGCTCAGGGTGATAATGCCGAGGCAACGGCGGATGACGCCATGGCTGTCGGTACAGGCTCCCGGGCGAGTGGTGTCAGCGCCCAGGCCAGCGGCACCCGTGCCAGCGCCAGTGGCGCCAATGCTCAGGCCAGCGGCACCGATGCCAGCGCCAGCGGTACTAGCGCGCAGGCTAGCGGTACCGATGCCAGCGCCAGTGGTGCCAGCGCTCAGGCTAGCGGTACCGATGCCAGCGCCAGTGGTGTTAGCGCTCAGGCCAGCGGTACCAGGGCTTCTGCGAGTGGAGCCAATGCCATCGCATCAGGTACGGATGCGCGTGGATATGCCACCAACGGTATCGCCATGGGCACTGGAGCCCAGGCCGGCTTCGATGATCCCAATAACCTCGACCTTCAGCGCAACATCGCGGGTATCGCGATCGGCAAGCAGTCCCTGGCGGACGAGCAGCATGCGCTGGCCCTCGGCGTCGAGGCGCAGGCTCGTGCCCAGTCCGCCACGGCGATCGGCGAGGGGGCCGAGGCCACCGCCGCTGCCCAGGACGGCCTGGCCGTCGGCTCTGGTGCGCGGGTGACCGCACAAAATGCCGCCGCCTTTGGCCAGAGCGCCGAAGCCGTGACCGGCGAGGCCCTGGCCATGGGCTCCGCTGCCCGTGCCGCCGCACAGGGCGCTACGGCGATCGGCGAGGGGGCCCAGGCCAACCACCAGGGCTCGGTAGCGCTGGGCAGCGGCGCCGTCACCGCGGAAGCGGTCGGCACCTCTAGCATGACCGTCGACAAGAACACCTACGACTTCGCGGGCACCAGCCCCGTGGCGACCGTCAGCGTCGGCACGGCGGGCGCCGAGCGTACCCTGACCAACGTGGCCGCCGGGCGCGTCAGCGCCACCAGCACCGATGCCATCAACGGCAGTCAGCTTTATGGCACCAACCAGGCGGTCAATGCACTGGCCGACAACCTGGATACCGCCGGAGGTTCCGTGGCCGGGGTCCTGGGAGGCAATGCCGCCTACGATCCGAATACCCATCAGGTCACCATGAGTGACGTGGGTGGAACCGGCGAAGATACCGTCCATGAAGCCATCGAGTATGCCGCCCAGGGCTGGGATGTCAGCGCCAACAACGACGCCGGTGCCAATGTCGCTCCCGGCGGCTCGGTGGACTTCAGCAGCACCGACGGCAATATCGCCATCAGTCGTACCGGCACCGACCTGGCGTTCAACCTCGAGGACGATATTGGCGTAAGCAGCAGCGTCAGCGTCGGCAGCGATACCGTTATCGACGGTGACAGCGTCACGACCAACAACCTGACGGTCGGCGGTGATACCTTCGTCGTGGCTGGGGATACCGTCACCTATGACGGTAACGAGATCGCGACCCAGGCCGACGGCCTGAGCTTTGCCGGCAACACCGGCGGCGCCATCGACAAGACGCTGGGTGACACCACCCCGCTGACGGTTTCCGGTGAGCTGGCGGCGGGCGATGCCTCCAGCGGCGCCAACCTGCGCGTGGATAGCGACGGCAATCAGCTCAACCTGGTGATGGCGCGCAACCTGACCGAGCTGGACAGCGTCACCACTGGCGATAGCGTGCTCGACACCGGCGGCCTCAGCGTCGACGACGGCACCAATAGCACCGAGTACGGCGCCGAAGGCATGACCATTACCGGCGGTCCCAGCGTCACCACCGGCGGCATCGATGCCGGTAATCTCCAGATCGCCAATGTCGCCGACGGTGCGGTGAACAGCACCAGCAGCGATGCCATCAACGGCAGCCAGCTGTTCGGTGTGGCCGACTCGGTGAGTGACGTGATCGGCGGCAATGCCGTGGTCAATGCCGATGGCAGCGTCACCACCAGCGATATCGGCAACACCGGCCAAGACAACGTTCACGACGCCATCGACGTGGTGAATACTGCGGCCAACGCCGGCTGGAACGCCACCGACGCAGCCGGCAATGCGGCCAACATCGGCCCCAACGGCGAGGTGCGCTTCGAGGGCGACGGCAACATCAGTGTGGCGCAGACCGGCGCGGATGACGCAGGCGTGATCGCCGTAGCCCTGAACGAGAATATCGACCTGGGCGAGACCGGCAGCATCACCACCGGCGACACCGTGATGAACGACGGCGGCGTCAGCGTGGACGACGGTGCGGGTAACACCACGGATGTCGGTGCCGGCACGATCAACGTCGCCGGCGGCAGCAACACCATCGCCATCGACGGCGGCTCGGGCGACATCACCGGGCTGACCAACACCGACCTCAACGGTGCCGACTTCGCCCAGGCGGGTCGCGCGGCCACCGAGGAGCAACTGAACCTGGTTAACCAGACCGCCAACGCCGGCTGGAACCTGAGCGGCTCCGGTGCCAATCAGGTGAACATCGGGCCGAACGGCGCGGTGGACTTCCAGGGCGATGGCAACATCAGCGTGGCCCAGAACGGCGCGGATGATGCGGGCGTGATCGCAGTGGCCCTGAACGAGAACATCGACCTGGGCGATACCGGCAGCGTCACCACCGGCGATAGCGTGCTCGACAGCGATGGCCTGACCGTCGACGACGGTGCCGGCAATGTCACCGCGGTGACCGCGAGCGGCACCAGCGTCACCGACGGCACCGACAGCACCGAGTATGGCGCCGACGGTATGACCATCGCCGGTGGCCCGAGTGTGACCACCAGTGGCATCGATGCGGGCGATCTCAAGATCACCGGCGTGGCCGATGGCGCCATCAACAGC
>NZ_AXCA01000155.1:0-34726 GCF_000475415.1 Halomonas sp. PBN3
TGGCTCGAGCCGAGTCGACAAGCGTTGGGCCTCCTCGGCATCGCCGGCCCGGGCGGCGCGGGTTATGGCCAGGGCGGTCTCGGGGAAGAGGCCGCCGATCACCGAGTACCAGGCCTCGCAGCCGGCATTCAGCCCGGTGGCGGCAAAGGCGTCGCCACTGACGCCGATTGTCACCTCGGACGGCACCAGGGCGCGTAGCCGCTCGACCCGCTCCCGAGCGGCCGCCGGCTCGGCGGGTATACCCGGAATCTTGATGGAGGCCACGTTGGGTAACTCGGCAATGCGCCCATGCAGCTCGTCGCTGAAGGTGAAGTGGGTGGTGCCGGGGTTGTCGTAGACGCACAGCGGCACCGAGAGTCGGGTGGTGACGGCCTCATAGAGGCCGAAGACCTCGGCGTCGGTCAGCGGCTGATAGGACATCGGTGCCAGCAGCACCGCGCTGGCGCCCGCCGCTTCGGCGTCCTCGGCCAGGGCCAGCACATCGCGGGTACGCAGGGCACTGATGCCCACGATCACCGGCACATTTCCGGCACTCTGCACGGCCAGCCTGGCGATGCGTGCGCGTTCGGCGTGGCCGAGGTAGGCATAGCTGCCCGTGGAGCCGAGCGCCCCGATGGAGTCGACACCCGCGGCCACCAGCCTCTCGACCAGGTGGACGAATGCCGCCTCGTCGATAGCGTCCTTGTTCAGGGGCGTCAATGGAAAGGCACTCAGGCCGGTGAGCATGGGCTGTCTCCTGGTTCGGAAATCCGCTGGTGGACTTGCTCGGGAGTATGCCACGGCGGAGACTCGGTACAGCGCATCCGGTCCACCTGCCGGAGAATGACAGCCATTTCGAGGAGGAGTCTTGCATGGAGAGCCAGGTCGAGGCGGGAATTGCCCCGCGCTTGCGGGACCTGCTGATGGGACTGCCCGACGCGGCGCTGCCGATCACCTATCGGCAGGCCGCCGAGGCACTGGGGCTTTCGCCGCCGCGCACCATCCAGCGCGTCGCCCAGGCCCTGGAGGCGCTGATGCGCGAGGACGTCGCCGCAGATCGGCCGATGATCGCCGCCCTGGTGGTCAGCCGCCGCGGCGACCTGCCCCGGCAGGGCTTCTTCGACCTGGCGGTGGCGCTCGGCCGCTTCCCCGCCGACCCGGCCGAGCATGAAGCGGCCTATCGACAGGAGCTGGAGCGCGTCATGGCGCTGCGGACGTGACCGGCAGGCGAGGGTATGGCTGGCTCAGTCGTAGCGGTGCTGCCAGCCCTTCACCGCGATCTGCTCCTTGAGCAGCTCCAGCATGTCCACCAGCACCTGCTCGGTGACCTGTTCGGTGTGCGGGTCGGTGCGCAGCCAGGCGTCGAAACCGCTCTCGGCGAGGTGTTCCACCAGGGCGGTGAACTCCGGCGACTGCAGCCCCGCCAGCGCTTCGTTGACCAGGCGGCAGGCCAGGTCGGAGAGCGAGGCCTCGAGCCCGCGGGTCAGCTGGCCGCCCAGCGGCAGGCGCTCCAGGCGGCGGACCTCCGGACTCTCCGCCAGGGTGCGGCCCACCAGGCCGCGCACGTAGCGCAGGATGTCCTCGCGGTTGTGGGTGTAGGCGCTGCCGGCCATCGCCTCCAGGCGCTGGCTGATCTCGTGGATCAGCGCCTGCTGGCGCGGGCGCACCACCTGCTCCACCACGCCGCGGGAGAGCGAGTCACTGGCGCGGATCTCCGCCTGGATGTTGTCCAGCAGGCGGATCGCGATGCGGTCGGTGAGCTCCTCCAGCAGGATGTCGTAGTACTTGGTGAGCACACCGAAGAGGTACCAGCGGCGCACGTCGATCAGCCCCATGCGCTGCAGGCGGTGCAGCAGCGAGATCACGCGCAGGATGCGCAGCAACCGGAAGCCGCCCACCGGGATGCAGCCCAGCACGTCGTACCAGTGCACGAAGGGGTAGAAGAACCAGCGGTGGTAGCGCCGTTCGGCGATGGCCACCGCCCAGCCCAGCAGCACGTCGAGCACGAAGACGGCCACGAAGGCCAGGTCGATGGCCAGGAAGTTGGCGTGGACATGGCGCTCGTAGACGCCATGCAGGCCAGGCGCCGTGGCCTCGAAGGCGGCGTTGAGCGGCGCCAGCAGGAAGAGGCTGTCGAACAGCAGCAGCGCCAGGTTGGCGACCACCAGGGCGATGACCAGCAGGTCCCACGCCAGGTGAAGCCGCTCCAGGGCGGGATGCAGGCGTCTCTCGCGGGCCTCGTTCATGCTGGCGCCTCCCAGGGCTCGGCGACAGGCGTGGCTACTTGAAGCGCGAGCGGGCCTTCTCGAAGGCGTCGCTCATCGACTCCCAGGCGCGCTCCGCCCCGGCGCGGATGTCGTCCCAGGCATCGTCTCCGGCCTCGCGCAGCTCTTCCAGCTTCCGGCGCACCTCCTCGCGCCTCTCCTCCAGGCGCTCGGCCTCCTTCTCCCGCTCGATGCGGGCATCGGCGTCGGCACCGCGGGCCTGGGCCTTCAACTTGTCGATCTCCGCCTGCCACTCGTCCAGCTTGGCGCGCAGCTTCTGCTCATAGGCTTCTCGATTGCTCATGCGTCACTCTCCTCGTTGTCGACGGTCTGGATGACCTCGAACCCCTCGAAGCTCGGTGGGCCCAAGTAGAGCCCCTCGCGCTTGCTCTGGCCGGCGTTGGCGTGGGCTTGGCGGAAGGCCTCGGAGCGGGTCCAGGCCTCGAAGTCCTCCCGCGAGCGCCACACGGTATGGGAAGCATAGAGCACATGGTCCTCGCGCTCCGGTCCGCGCAGCATGTGGAAGTCCTCGAAGCCGGGCAGTCCCTGCAGGTGGGTCTCGCGCTCCAGCCAGATCTGCTCGAACTCCTGCGTGCGCTCGGGGTTGACCCGGAAACGGTTCATGGCGATGTACACGGGCGTCTCCTGTCGGCTGATCACTGGGCTTCGACCATGACAGCTCGCCCCGGGTGGGACAAGGTCGCATCCGCCGGTCGCGGCCCTTGTCGATACCGCCGTGCTGCTCCACGCGGTCTGGCGGAGGGCACATGGTGAGGCTTACCAGCACGGGGTTCGCCATCCTCGGGGCCGGGCTGATCGCGATCAGCTACGGTCTCGCCCGCTTCGCCTTCGGTCTCTTCGTCCCCCCCATCCGTGACGAGCTGGGCCTCTCCTCCTACGTGATCGGCATCATCGGCGCGCTGCCGCTGCTCAGCTTCCTGCTGGCCACCGTGATCGCGCCGCTCGTCACCCGCGTCCTCGGCGCCCGTTACGCGGCGGTACTCTTCGGCGGCTTCGGCGTCGCCGGGCTCATGCTGATCAGCCGGGCCAGCGGCCCGATGGCCAAGGCCAGGACCAGGCAGGAGAGCGTCACCACCAGGCGCATGGCGAGCAGCAGGGTCAGCGCCAGGCCCGGCTCGAGGTAGTGATAGTCGGAGATGGCGAACATGCCGAAGACCAGCGCCGCCACGCAGAGCGCCAGGCTGGATTCGAGTCGCACCCGGGGCGCGATCTCCTGGCGATAGCTCGCCTCCCTGGTCGGCTCCAGGAACTGGCCGGTGAGCCGGTGCAGCGGATAGCGTGGGGTGGGTGATGACAAGGGCCGCTCTCCCGGTCCTGGGGTGGTCGATGACATGAGCAGGGGGTCGGCGGCGCCGCCGGCCCGCTGCAATATAAGCGTTACCGGGTTACGGGAAAACGGCTGGTCGCCAACGCTCAGCCGCCGCCCAGCCCGCTGACCCGCATCACCCGCCGCTCCACCGCGTCCAGCAGCTGGCCGCGGCCGGTCTCCACCAGGGTGAGCCAGTGCCTGGCACGGGTGATGCCGGTGTAGACCAGTTCCCGAGTGAGGATCGGGTTGGGGGCGTCGGGGAGCAGCAGGGCGGTGTGGGTGAACTCCGAGCCCTGGGACTTGTGCACCGTCATGGCGAACACCGTCTCCACCGCCTGCAGGCGGCTGGGCAGCACCCACTTGACCTGGCCGCTGCCGTCCCCGGCGGGGAAGGCCACACGCAGCGCCGGGCCACGCCCGGTGCCCGCGGCGGAGGCCACCCCGGGCAGCGCCAGGGTGATGCCGATATCGCCGTTCATCAGCCCCAGGCCGTAGTCGTTGCTGGTCACCAGCACCGGGCGGCCGGGGTACCAGAGCCGGCGGCCGTCGCCGCTGTCGATCAGGCCTTCCTTCTCGAGTGCGACGCGGATGCGCTCGTTCAGGCCCTCCACCCCCCAGGGGCCGCGGCGCAGGGCACAGAGCAGCTGGAACCGGCCGTGGGCGGCGAGCACCTTGCGTGCCCAGTCGTCCAGGGCCTCACGGTCGACCTCGTTGTCCACACCCACTTCGGGTACCGCGTTGTGCATCACCTCCAGGTAATGGCGGTAGCCCACCGGCGTGCCCTTCACCACACGTCCCTCGCCACCGCTCTTTCCTCGATCAGGGAAGCCCGCGGCGTTCCCCGAGACCACCAGACGCTCCAGGCCGCGATCACCGTCGGTCTCGAGCCTGAGGTGTGAGAGGTCGGCGTAGCCGTGGCCCAGCACCTCGCGGATGGCGGCGCGCTTCTCGCGGCCCGGGGCGTCGCGGTTCACCGCATCGGCGAGCCGGCCGATGCCGCTCGCGGCGTCGAAGCGGTGGCTGACCCGCAGCATGGCGATGGCCTGGTCCAGCGCCGTGCCCTCGGCGTCGAGCATCTCGGCGGGCAGCGCCTGGCCGATGGCCTGGCGGAGCCAGTCGGCGGTCCCGGGGGTGTAGTGGCCGCCCTCGGCCCGGGCGCAGAGGTCGCCCAGCACCGAGCCGGCTTCCACCGAGGCGAGCTGGTCCTTGTCGCCGAGCAGCACCAGGCGGGCCCGGGGCGGCAGGGCGTCGAGGAGGGCGGCCATCATCTCCACGTCGACCATGGAAGCCTCGTCCACCACCAGCACGTCCAGCGGCAGCGGGTTTCGGGCGTCATGGCGGAAGTGGCGGGTATCGGGGCGCGAGCCGAGCAGCCGGTGGAGGGTGGTGACCTCGGTGGGAATGGCGCGGCGGAGCGGCTCGATATTGCCCCCCCCACCCTCGAGTAAAGGAGCAAGCGCATCCAGGTCGAGCCCCGAGACCTGCCCGGCGATGGATTCGTTGAGCCGCGCGGCGGCCTTGCCGGTGGGGGCGGCCAGGCGGATGCGCAGCGCTCGCTGGCCCGCGCCCAGCGCCAGGGTCTGCAGCAGGGCGAGCAGCTTGACCACGGTGGTGGTCTTGCCGGTGCCGGGGCCGCCGGTGATCACCGCGAAGGGCGAGCGGGCGGCCAGGGCGCAGGCGGCCTTCTGCCAGTTCAGTGTGTCGCTCGCGGGGAAGAGGGCCGCCAGGGCCCGGGGCAGGGTGGCGGGGTCGGTGGCGTCGCTGGCATCGCTCTCCAGCCGGGCGGCGATATGCTGCTGGATCGAGCGCTCGTGGTGCCAGTAGCGGCGCAGGTAGAGGCGGGTGGCGTCGAGCACCAGCGGCGTGTTGCCGGGGCCGTCGCCGACGATCAGCGGGTGAGCGAGCGCCGCCTGCCAGTCGGTGAGGGCCAGCTCACCCAGCAGGGCGCTGGGGCGTGGCGGCGGGTCCTCCAGGCTGTCGCCCTCGGGGGGCAGCGAGAGCGCCAGGTCCGGTTCGGCCAGGGTCTGTGCCAGGTCGAGGCAGATATGGCCGCGCCCCAGCTGGTGACTGGCCAGCGCCGCGGCGAGCAGCAGCGGGGCGGGGGCGTCCGGCACCTCCCGAGCCAGGAAGGCGGAGAAGGCGCGGTCCAGGGCGCGCAGCCAGCCGCGGGCCACCCAGCGGTCGAGCAGGGTGAATAGCGCCTCGCCTTCGTACAGGGCCGCGGCGGTGGCGGCCTCGGGGGTAGGCGGGTGGTCACTCATGGCAGGGCTCCTCTGGCGTGGCGCGCTCGGCGTCGCGGAACAGGGCGTCCAGGTCCTCGATCAGCTGGCGCGGCGGGCGCTCGTGGTGCACGCCGCGGGAGGGGGCGTGGAGCCCGCGCAGGAAGACGTAGAGCGCCCCGCCCAGGTGACGGTCGATGTCGTAGTCGGGCAGGCGCGCCCGGAGCAGGCGGTGCAGGGCCAGCAGGTAGAGGCAGTACTGCAGGTCGTAGCGCTTCTCGCGCACCGCCTCCGCCATGGCGGCCTCGCTGTAGGCCTCGTCGTCGCGACCCAGGTGGTTGGACTTCCAGTCCAGCACGTAGAAGCGCCCCTCGTGCTCCACCACCAGGTCGATGAAGCCCTTGAGCATGCCGTTGAGGCGGTCGCGCTCGAGCGCCGGCCGGGCGGCGCCGCCCAGGGTGTGAGCGCTCACCAGGGCGTCGAGGCGGGTGGTGTCGACGTTGCGGGTGGCGAACCAGAACTCCATTTCCACCTGATAGTGAGCGCTCCCCAACCGGTCCAGGCGCAGCGGCGCGACCTCGCCCTCCGGGGCGCTCGGCAGCGGCAGCTCGCAGGCCAGCAGGCTCCGCAGCCAGGCCTGCAGCGCCGGGATCCGCTCGCGCCAGCCGCGCAGGTTGGCGCGCCGCGCCAGGGTGTCATCCAGGCGCCCGGGCTCGGCGGCCAGCCGCGCGAAGCCCTCGGTGCCGGCCCACTCCAGCAGACCGTGCAGGAAGGTGCCCGCCGCCGGGCCGCGGGGGAAGCGATGGAGCGAGTCATCACTCGCCGGCTGGCCCGGCTGCGCCGGGTCTTGGGGCTCGTCGCGCATCTCCCGGGCGGTGGCCTCTAGCGCGGTTTCCGGTTCTTCCAGGAGGGCAGGCGCCTCCTCCTCACTCCCGAGGCGCTGGCCCCCGATCCTCTCGCCACCCAGGCGCAGCGCCGAGTAACTGGCGATCCACCAGTGCTCCCGGGCGCGGCGGGATGGCGTCAGCGCCTCACGCAGGGCCTCGCCGTTCTCCTCGATGGGAACCGCGAGGTCGCTGGGCGCCGGCGCCGGCAGCACCTTCAGTTCGCTTTCCTTCGCGCCCTGGACGAGGGGGAAGAGGGCGTCGAGCAGGCCCTGGCTGGCGGGGGCGGTGAGCGGGGCCCCGGCGGTGAGCACCTGGCCGATGGCGCTGCGCTCGAAGCCCTTGAGCGGCGCGAGGCCCAGCCAGGTGGCGTGGCGGGCGCGGGTCAGGGCCACGTAGAGCTTGCGCAGGTCCTCCCCCAGGCGCTCGTCGTCGGCACGGGCCAGGGCCTCCTCGTCGGGGGCCAGCGAGAGCCGGCGTCGGCCCGCAGCGTCGTGCCAGGTAAGCGGCAGGTCGGTGGCCTTCCTCTCGCGGAAGGCGCAGATGAAGGGTAGGAAGACCAGCGGGTACTCCAGCCCCTTGGACTTGTGGATGGTGATCACCTGCACCAGGTCGGCGTCGCTCTCCAGGCGCAGGCGGTGGGTGTCGGCCTGCTGGGGCGGATGGGCGCGGGCCTCGCTCAGGTGGCGCAGCAGGGCGTGCTCGCCGTCCAGCTCGGTGCTGGCTTCCTGCAATAGCTCGCCGAGGTGCAGCAGGTCAGTGAGATGCCTTTCACCGCTGGCGCTCCTGAGCAGCCGGGTGGGCACGGCGAAGTCGGCCAGCAACCGGTGCAGCATGGGCAGCACGCCCTGGCGCTGCCACTGGCGGTGGTAGCCCCGGAACTGCAGCACCCGCTCCTCCCAGGCCAGCTCGTCGTGCTGCAGGGCGTCGAGGTCGTTCAGGCCCATGCCCAGGCTGGGCATGGCGAGTGCGGCATGCAGGCGCCGCTCGCTGTCGGGCTCGGCGCAGGCCGCCAGCCACACCTCCAGCTCCAGGGCCGCCGGGGTCTCGAATACCCCCTCCTTGTCGGAGAGGTAGACGCTCCTGATGCCGCGATCCAGCAGCGCGCCGCGGATCGCCTTTGCCTCGTTACCGTTGTTGACCAGCACGGCAAGATCCGATGGCGCCAGCGCGCGGAAGGGCTCGCCCGGCTCCGCGAAGCCGGTGCGCCCGGCCTGGCCCTCGCGCAACAGCTCGGCCATATGGGTGGCGCAGCGCGCGGCCATCTCCTTGAAGTAGGCGCCCTTGGTGATGCCCTCCTCGGACGCGCCGTCCTCGGCTGGGAGATGCCACAGCGTCAGTGCGGGCAGGGGCTCGCCGTCGCGGGTCAGCGAATCCTTCCTGCCTTTCGCGGCCACCGGCAGGAAGGGCACCGGGTTGTCGCCTTCGGATGAGCGGAAAAGGAAGGCACCACGGCCGGCGGGGTGGGCGTCGGCGAAGCGGAAGACGCGGTTGACGGCCTCGACCATGGCGCCGGCGGAGCGGAAGTTGGTGCCGAGCGTCACGTGGCGCCCGGCGGTGTCGCGGCGCGCCTGCAGGTAGGTGTGGATATCGGCGCCGCGGAAGGCGTAGATCGCCTGCTTGGGGTCGCCGATCAGCAGGATGCCGCTGGGGTCCTCGGGGTCAGGCGCCTGGGCGAGGCGGTAGACGTGGTCGAACAGCCGGTACTGCACCGGGTCGGTGTCCTGGAACTCGTCCACCAGCGCCACCGGGAACTGGCGGCGCACCTGGCTGGCCAGCGCCTGGCCGGCGGGCCCGTCGAGGGCCTCGTCCAGGCGCTCGAGCAGGTCGTCGGGGCCGAGTTCGGCACGGCGCTGCTGGACCCGGCGGCGACGCTCGCCCATCCAGTGCACGGCGTGGGCCAGCAGGTCGGCGCGGGCGTCGGGCAGGGCTTCGAGCCGTTCGGGCAGCTCGGCCAGGGCGTGCAGGGCGGGGTGGTCCAGGGGCTCGCCGCTCTTCCAGATCTCTGCCATGCCCTCGGGCGTCAGGCGCTTCCAGGCGGTATCGGTGAGCGCCGGGCTGGCGAGCTCGGGGTCGTTGGCCCAGTCGCGCAGCCTCGCCAGCCAGTCGACGCGGCTTTTGCTGTTGAGCTTGCGCTGGTCGAAGGCCTTGGCGGCGGCGGCCGTCTCGAGTCGCTCGGCGAGCTCGTCGAGCCAGGCCGGCCAAGGCGCCTTGAGCGCGGCGAGCCGTCGCTCGCGCTCGGCGCGCATGGCGGCCAGGGCGCCGGCGGGGGGCGGGGCGTCGGGGAGCAGGTCGGCGTCGCCCTGCAGGCGGCGCACGTCCTCCACCAGCTCGTCCGGGGTCTCCCAGTGGCGGGTGACCACCGCCAGGGCATCGGCGTCCAGGGCGTAGTAGAAGCTGCGCCAGTAGTCCCGGGCGACCTCCAGCTCGAGCTCGGACTGGTCGAGGTTCATCTCCAGGGAGAAGAGGCTGCCGCTCTCGAAGGCGTGCTCGCGCAGCATGCGGTGGCACCAGGCGTGGATGGTGGAGACCGCGGCCTCGTCCATCCACTCGGCGGCCAGCTGCAGGCGGCGGGCGCAGGCGGGCCAGCGCTCGCGGGGGTAGCTGTTCCGCAGTGCCAGCAGCGGATCGCCGCCCGAGTTGTCCACCACTTCTGAATTATCCACCGGTGGTTCGGCGAAGAGGTCTCCCGTCGGGCTATCATTCGCGCTGGACGTGGCAGAGTCGGCGGCAGGTCGAAGAGGAGGTCCTACGCCAGGGATGGCGTCGGTAGCGCCCAGGGAAGGGTTTACAGCGCCTCCTCGTAGGCCTGCCGCCGACGATCCGTCTCCATTCCTTGGCGCCAGAAATGCATCGGCGGCCTCCACCAGCCGGGCGCGGATGCGGTCGCGCAGCTCCCGGGTGGCGGCGTTGGTGAAGGTCACCACCAGGATCTCCGGCGGGGTGAGGGCGCGGGGGAAGCTCTCGGCGTCGGCCTCGTCCCGCGGGCCCAGCACCAGGCGCACATAGAGCAGGGCGATGGTGAAGGTCTTGCCGGTGCCGGCGCTGGCCTCGATCAGTCGGCTGCCGGTGAGCGGCAGGCGGATCGGGTCCAGGGTGGGGGGCGTCGGGTGATCGCTGCTCATGCCTGGCCTCCCTTGCTACTGTTTCCCTTGCCCTTGTTCGTCCTCGGCTTGCGCACCGCATTCATCAGCGGGGCGTAGAGCCGCTCGGCCAGCTCGGCGAAGCCGCCCCCCTCCGGCGAGTGCAGCAGGGCCTCGAGCTCAGGCCACTGACGCATCAGGTAGGGGTCGCGGCCGCGCTCGCCATGGTCGTTGTTGAAGCCGCTGCCGTGGAAGGCGGTGTCCAGCGCCTTCCAGGCCTTGGCGTCCTCTTCGCTGGCCTTGCCGGCGAGGCAGCGTTGCATGGCCTGGGGCGTGCCGCCCTTCTCCAGCCAGGCGAAGGCGGTGTCCCTGGCCAGCGGCAGTGGCGTGGCCATGCCCTGGCGACATGCCACGGCGATGTCGGTCAGCCGTGCACGGGCCTCCTCGGCGGGGAGCGGGGCGAGGGTGCCGCCGCCGGCGCGGGAGAGCAGGCGGGTGGTCATGGGGCCCTGCAGCTGGCCTGACAGATGAGCGACCCAGGGGCCGATCCAGTGGCGCCACTGGTACTTGCCCTTCTTCACCAGGCTGCTGGTGACCAGCAGCAGCCGGCAACGCTCCATGGCGTCGTTGACGCGCAGCTCGCCCAGCCAGTCCTCCAGCATGAGGCCTTCGCCCGGCTCCCGTTGCAGGTCCAGCGAGACATCCAGCGGCTCGTGCATGGCGTGGGGCCACTCCTCGAGCACCTGGCGATAGTCGGCGAAGAGGCTGTCCATGGGCTCGACCAGCTTGTCGCGCATGCGCTCGGCGAAGCCGCCCATGGCCAGGCGCCCCTCGCGTTCCAGTCGCTCCAGGGTGGACTGCATGGCGGGCTCATGGGGCTCACCGGCCTCCACCGCCGCGCGGCTCGCCTCGATCAGCGCATGCTGCAGCTGCCAGTGGTCGAGGCCATCGAGAGTGAAGGGCTCGTGGTCGAGGCGCTCCATGGCCTCTGTTTCCAGATGGATCTTGAGGCGTGTGGTGTAGAAGGCCTGTACCGGCGCCTTGAGGAAGTTGCCCAGCTGGGCGAGGGTCAGCGGACTCTCCTGCCGGTAGGGCGAAAGCGCAGGCTCCGCGACCGCGGTCGGCTCGGGCTCGGCATCCGGGCGATGCAGCTCGCGCCACTCGTGGGCGTAGGTGGCAAGGCTGGAGCCTTCGCGAAAGTAGTCGACGCTGAAGGGCTGCAGCGGGTGCTCGGTGGTCAGCGCCGCCAGCAGCGCCTTGCCGTCGGTATCGTCCTCGTGACCGGCCAGCCGCCAGCCGCGGGCCAGGTGGTCGCGTAGCTGGCCCAGCAGCACCGAGGGGGGCTGCTCGCTGTTGTCGACGATGCTGCGCCCCACCCAGCTGATGCTCAGCCGGTCGCGGGCCGAGAGCAGCGCCTCCAGGAAGAGGTAGCGGTCGTCCTCGCGGCGCGAGCGGTCGCCGGGGCGGTAGTCCTGGGCCATCAGGTCGATGTCCAGGGGGCGTTGCACCCGGGGGTAGTCGGCGTCGTTCATGCCCAGCAGGCAGACGTGGCGGAAGGGGATGGCACGCATCGGCATCAGGGTGGCGATGTTCACCGCCCCGGCCAGGAAGCGCTGGGAGAGGCTGGTCTCGTCCACCTGGGCGAGCCAGTGCTCGCGCACCACCGAGAGCGGTAGCGGCTCGGTCAGCCCGGCCTCCTCGGCGCTCTCCTGCCACGCCTCCAGCGCCTGCTCGAGGCGGGTCAGCGCCATCAGGTCCTGGTCGGCCTCGGCCAGAAAGCAGGCCGAGAGCAGTTCGCTCAGCCGCTCGCCCCAGCTGGCCACGTCGCAGGGTTCGGCGAGGATTCGCCACTGTGCCTCCAGGGTGTCGATCATCGTCACCAGGGGACCGGCGAGCGCCGCCTCCAGCCCGCCGATGTCGTCGTAGGGCTCGATCCCCTGCCAGGGGCCTTCGGCCGCGGCACCCACCGCGTAGCCGAGCAGAAGCCGGCGCAGGCCGAAGGCCCAGGTGTTGGCGGTGAGCCCCTCCGGGAGGTCGAGGCTCTGGCGCTGGCGGGCATCGAGCCCCCAGCGGATGCCGGCACCCTCGATCCAGCGCCGCAGCGTGGGCAGCCCGCCCTCGGGGATGGCGAAGCGCGCGCGCACCGCCGGCACCTCCAGAAGGTCGAGCAGGTCGCTCACCGAGAGGCGCAGCTCCGGCAGGCGCAGCAGCGATTCCAGGGCGATCAGCAGCGGCAGCCGGTGGCGGCTCGCCTGGTCGGAGAGGGTGAAGGGGATATGGCGCGGGTCGTCGGCATCGAGGCGACCGAAGACCGCCTGCACCGCGGCGGCGTACTGGTCGACGTCGGGCACCATCACCAGGATGTCGCGGGGCTTGAGGGTGGGGTCCTCGCTGAAGGCGGCGAGCAGCTGGTCGTGGAGGATCTCCACCTCGCGCAGGGCGCTGTGGGCGACCTGGAAGCGCAGCGAGCGGTCGCGGGCCGGGTCCACGGCGGGCCAGGCCTGGCGGGTCTCGGCCAGTGGACGCAGCTCGAGGATATCGTCCTGCAGCTGGCGCAGCAGGCTGGACTTGGCCTGCTCTTCCTTCTGGGATTCCTGGGTCGCTTCCCCCAGCGGTGAGTCGAAGAGGTCGATGCGCAGCGACTCGCCCTCGAAGAGGTGGCGGTAGGCCTGGGCTTCGTCGAACTCGTCCAGCAGGCGCAGGTAGTCGCGGCCCTGCTTGCCCCAGGCGGCCAGCAGCGGCTGGGCATGCAGGTGCAGCTCGGTCTCGGCGAGGTCCGCCGGCATGCCGGGACGGCGCTGCTGGCGCTTTCTTTCGGCTCGAAGGAGGTCCTTGTGCTCGATGATGTCCGCCCAGTAGTGGCGGCAGGGATTGTGCACGCAGAGCAGCACCTGGCTGACCCGCGCCATGGCGGCCAGCGCCTCCAGGGTCTGGGCCGGCAGCGAGGAGATGCCGAAGACGATGACCCGGCGCGGCAGGCCGGGTGGTCGGCTCGTTGTGTCGAGCTCCCGGCAGGCCGCGAGGAAGCGCTCGTGGACCGCCGCGCGGCTGGAGGCGAGCCCCTGCTCACCGATGTCATCGCGCAGCACCCGCCACAGCTCGGCCTGCCAGCGCTGCTCCTCGGCCAGCGGACGCGACTCGCCGCGGGCGGTAAGAATCACGTCCTCGCCCGCCGCCCAGGCGGTGAGCCAGTCGGCGCGGTAGACCTGGTACTGGTCGAAGAGGTCAGCCAGGCGCTCGGCGAGCTGGTGTCGCTTGCGCAGGTCGTCGTCATCTTCCAGGAAGCGAGCCAGCGGGGCGAAGGTCGGCGAGCCGAGCAGGGCGGGCAGCAGGCGCATCAGCCGCCACACCAGCCGCGGCTTGTCGAAGGGCGAGACCGGCGGTACCTGCTCCTCGCCCAGCACGGCCCGGTAGGCCTGCCACAGGAAGCGCGCGGGCAAGGTCACGTCGAGGGCGGCGGCGATACCGGCACCGCCGTGGGCGCGATCCTCGGCGAGCGCCAGCTTGAGCCACTGGCTGATGCCGTTGCTCTGCACCAGGATCGTCTCGTTCTCCAGCGGCCCCAGCGGGTGGCGGCGCATCCACTCCACCGCCAGGCCGCGCAGCGACTCCAGGCGGTTGCCGTGGATCACCATGAAGCCGGGCTGCAGGGCGGAGTCGTCGTGGGCGGACATGGCGCGGTTCCTTCGCTGGGTGCCGGGAGACAGGATCATGGTGCCACAGGGTGGTGGTGAATGGGCTACCATCGGCACATCACGATGCACACGGAGCCCCTGACATGAGCGACTACCTGCTGGAGGAACACGCCCTGAGCCCGGGCAAGGTCTACCGCCTGCTCTCGGGCAGCATCTGCCCGCGCCCCATCGCCTGGGTCTCGACCCTGGACGCGGCGGGCAGCGCCAACCTGGCGCCCTTCTCCTTCTTCAACGTGGTGAGCGTCAACCCGCCGGTGCTGGGGTTCTCGCCGCTGCTCGACGGCGACGGTCATCCCAAGGACACCATCCGCAACCTCGGCGAGGTGGGCGAGTGCGTGGTGCATATCAGCGGCGAGGGGCTGGTGAACGAGATGAACGCCACCAGCGCGGGGCTCGAGCACGGCGACGACGAGTTCGTGCATGCCGGCCTGGAGAAGGTGGCGATGCCCGGCGTCTCGGTGCCGCGGGTGGCCGGCGCCCCGGTGGCCTTCGGCTGCCGGCTGAGGGAGATCGTGCGCTTCGGCGACCAGCCCCTGGCCGGCAACCTGGTGCTGGCCGAGGTGGTGTCGATCCACGTCGACGACGCCCTGTGGGACGGCCGCCACGTGGATGCCGAGGGGCTCAGGCCCATCGGGCGCATGGCCGGCAACGACTATGCCCGCTGCACCGACCTCTTCGAGGTGGAGCGCCCCGCCTCGGGGAGCTCCCTCGGCCGGGGCGAGCGGTGAGACTGACGCTGTCCGCGCCGGCGCGAGGTTGCCGGCGCGGTCTAAGCGTCAACCCGCAATGAACGGGAAGGCTCAGCGGTAGGTGGTGTCGAAGCGCTTGCGCAGCTCGTTCTTCTGCACCTTGCCCATGGTGTTGCGGGGCAGCCCGTCGACGAAGAAGACCCGCTTGGGCTGCTTGTAGCGGGCCAGGCGCCCCTGCAGGTGCCCGAGCACCTCGCCCTCGGTGAGCTCGGTGCCGGCCTCGGGCACCACCACGGCGGTGACCCCCTCGCCGAGGTCGGGGTGGGGCAGGCCGACCACCGCCGACTCCACCACGCCCTCGAGCTCGTCGATCACCTGTTCCACCTCCTTGGGGTAGACGTTGAAGCCGCCGGAGATCACCAGGTCCTTGTCGCGGCCGACGATCTGCACGTAGCCGTGCTCGTCCACCAGGGCCAGGTCGCCGGTGATGAAGAAGCCGTCCTCGAGGAGCTCCTCGCGGGTCTTCTCGGGCATGCGCCAGTAGCCGATGAAGACGTTGGGGCCGCGCACCTGGAGCATGCCGATCTCTCCCGGGGGGACCTCCTCGCCGCTCTCGCGGTCGGTGATGCGGATCTCCACCCCGGGCAGCGGCTGGCCCACGGTGCCGGCGCGGCGCGCGCCGGCGTAGGGGTTAGAGATGTTCATGTTGGTCTCGGTCATGCCGTAGCGCTCGAGGATGGCGTGGCCGGTCTTCTCCTCGAAGGCCTGGTGGGTCTCGGCGGTGAGCGGCGCCGAGCCGGAGACGAACAGGCGCATCCTGGCGGTGACCTCCGGCGTCAGGCGGTCGTCGGCCACCAGGCGGGTATAGAAGGTGGGCACGCCCATCAGCACCGTGCCGCGGGGCATCTCCTCGAAGATGACGTCGGCGTCGAACTTCGGCAGGAAGAGCATGCTGGAGCCGGCCATCAGGGTGACGTTGCAGGCCACGAAGAGGCCGTGGGTGTGGAAGATCGGCAGGGCGTGGATCAGCCGGTCCTCCTCGCCGAAGCGCCACGCCTCCACCAGGGTGGCGGCGTTGGAGCCCAGGTTGCGATGGGTGAGCATGGCGCCCTTGGAGCGTCCGGTGGTGCCCGAGGTGTAGAGGATGGCGGCGAGGTCGTTCTCCTCGCGGGGCTCCACCGCCTCGCGCGGGGTGGCCTTCCCGGCCGCCTCCATCAGGCTGCCGTCGGCAGCGGTGCCCAGGGTCTCGACCGCCGGGCAACCGGTCTCCCCGGCGATGGTGCGCGCCTCCTCGAGCACCACGGGGCGGCAGACGAGCAGCGCCGGCTCGGCGTCGGAGAGGAAGTAGCGGATCTCGTCGCCGGTGTAGCCGGTGTTGAGCGGCAGGTAGACGGCGCCGACGCGCAGGGTGGCCAGGTAGAGCAGGATCGCCTCGGGGCTCTTGTCCACCTGCACCGCCACCCGGTCCCCCGGCGTCACGCCCAGCTCGACCAGGGCGCCGGCCAGGCGGGCGCTCTCGGCCAGGGCGTCGGCGTGGGAGTAGCGACGTCCCTCGCGGGTGGTGATGAAGTCGGCGTCGCCGCGGGCCTGCATGCGGGCGGCGAAGGTCTCGAACAGGTTGTGGCTCATCCAGGCCTCATATCTCTGTCATATGGTCAGAACGCAGAACGTCACGCGATCACAGCAGCATCGGCACCTCGCCGGCCTCGAAGGCGAGCAGCCAGCGCTTGCGGCCGATGCCGCCGGCGTAGCCGGTCATGCGTCCGTCGCTGCCGATCACCCGGTGGCAGGGCACCACGATGGAGATGGGGTTTCTGCCGTTGGCCGCACCCACCGCGCGCTGGCCGCCTTTGCTGCCGAGCTGCTCGGCGATCTCGGCGTAGTTGCGGGTCTCCCCAAAGGGGATGCCCGCCAGTGCCTCCCACACCCGACGCTGGAAGTCGGTTCCCCGGGGCGCCAGCGGCAGGTCGAAGTCGCGGCGGTCGCCGGCGAAGTACTCGGCGAGTTGCTCCCGGGTACGCTCGGTGAGCGGCCCGGGGCGCGTGGGCTCGGTCTCGGCGTCGACGAAGTCGATCTCGGTCACCCCCTCGGCGCTGGCCCGAATCAGCACCAGCCCCAGGGCGTCCTCGTCCGGGGGGCGGTAGTAGTCGAGGGTGTCGTGGCTCATGGCGCGTGCTCCTGCCGGCGATCGGCGTCGAGGATCCTCACCCGAGTCTACCGCGTCTGGCCGTCATGGCCAGGACCCCATCTCCAGAACCTCATGGCCACCACCCCAGGGCCACCACCCCAGGGCCATAACGTCATCGGCCCCGCGGGCAGTGCCCGCGGGGCCGATGGCGACTTTCCGCGGTGGCCTACACCAGCTCGCGGTTCTCCTCACGGGCGCGGCGCTGGTCGCGCCACACCGCGCGGCAGATCAGGGCCAGCACGCCCAGGGTCAGGGCGGGCCAGACCAGCACATAGAAGGCGAACAGTGTCGTCATGGTGAGGTCTCCTCTGGAAGGGGTGGGACGGTGCCGCCGGGCGGCACCGTCGGGATCGTTGCGCTTGCCGGTATCAGCGCTGGGTGGCCAGGTTCGCCGCGGCGGGGATCGCCTCGCCCGCCTCGTCCTCGGCCTCGTGGGCGTCGTAGTCGCCCACCCGCTCACCGATGGTGGCGAAGTCGAAGCGCTCGCGGCTGGCCAGGCTCATCACTACGCACACCAGGGTGCTGGTGCCGTAGGCGGTCAGCGAGGCGAGCAGCACGGTGTAGTCGCGCAGGAAGCCGGTGGCGAACACCAGCATGGCGACCAGCGCCAGCGCACCGGCGATGAAGCCGGCGGTACGACCCAGGAAGCCGAATACCATCAGGCCGATGATCACACCGCCGCCGATGCTGGCCAGGAGCTCGAAGAACAGGCCGCCGGGGCCGGCGAGGTCGACCAGCTCGAAGCGGGCGGCACAGAACAGCACCATGGCCACCAGCACCGAGGTGGTGAAGGCCTGGTTGGTCACCCGGCTCCAGAAGCAGCTGGCGATCACGGGGAAGACGATGGCGCCCCACAGTGCGCCGACGAACACCAGCATCACCAGGATATCCAGCGAGAAGCTGGCGAAGACGATGCCCACCGCGGTGGCGGTGATCATGGTCAGGCGGCCCACCAGCAGCATGCGCTTGGGATCGGCCTTGCCCTTGGCGATGTTCTTGCCGTAGACGTCGGCCATCATGATCGCCGACAGCGCCGAGAGGTCGGAGTCGGCGGTGGAGGAGAGCGAGCCGATCACCAGGATGAAGAACAGCGCGATGAACACCGGCGGCAGGTAGCCGGAGACCATCTGCGGGATCAGGTTGTTCATGTCGCCGTCGAGCGGCTGCACACCGATGGTCAGTGCCATCAGGCCGATCATGCCCAGGCCGATGACGATGGCGCCGTAGCCCACGGTGGCGGTGAGGAAGGTGGGCTTGATGTGGTCCTCGTTCACCGCGAACAGGCGCTGGGAGATGGTCTGGTTGCCGATGGCGTAGGCCAGCACGGCGACGAAGAAGGGCGCGCCCTGTTGCAGGATCGCCTCGCTGGAGAAGAAGTTGGCCTGCTCCGGCGTCAGGTTGTCGAGGCCGGCGACCAGCGTCTCGGGGCCGCCCATGGCGAAGAACACCGCGGGAATGATCACGATGGCGATGGCCATGAGCGCCACCAGCTGGGCGAAGTCGGTCAGCACCGAGGCCCGGAAGCCGGACCACAGGGTATAGAGCAGCACGCCCACGCCGGCGATGATCACCCCGGCCTGGAAGGAGAGCGGCGAGAGCACCGAGACCAGCGCGCCGGCGGCGGTGAAGTTGACCATCAGGCTGATCACGCTGCCCAGCACGTTGGAGAGCGCCAGGATCAGCTGGCTGGAGGAGCCGTGGCGGGCGTGGATCAGCTCGCCCAGGGTGTGGGCGTTGGGGGCGAGCTGGCGGAAGCGCCGGCCGAAGGGGTAGATGAAGAGGATCATCAACGCGCCCCACAGGCCGTAGTGGATGGGGCCAGAGACGCCGTAGGTGTAGCCGGAGGTGGCCGCGGCGTAGAAGGAGGCCGCCCAGATCCAGGTGGCGGTCATGCTGGCGGCGCCGATGCCGAAGCCGATACGGTGGTTGGAGACCATGTAGGCATCGGCGTCCTCGTTCTTCCGGCGGATGCCGAGCGTCATCAGGTAGGTGCCGCCGTAGAAGGCGAGCAGCAGCAGGATCACGGTCAGGGTCGAGAATTGGTACAGAGATTCGCTGTTCAAGGGCAGTCCCTCGGTGGGTGGAACGTAGGCGTCCCGGGCATCCCGGACGAGGCCGGATGCCGAACGCGGTGATGGCGCTGGGGGGCAGGGGCACGTCACGCCGACGCAGGCGACCCGGCCGCCGGGATGGCAGCAGGACGATGAAGCGTCAGGGATGGCGTTCAGGCACGGCAATGGCTGCCGTGGGCGGCATTACCCCGCGTGGGGGAGGTGAGGGGGCGGGCGGCGCGGCATGCAGCGGCCCTCATCGGCGTAGTGGCGCGACATGGATTCGTTCTCTCTCGATGGCGTCGACGACGGTCAGTCGAAGGTACGGCGATCCAGTCTGCGGTGAGGCAAGACCAGGGTGGCCAGGCGCGCTGGCCGTGGCCCGTCAGGGATCGGTTGTTGTCGATGTTGTCCTGATCCGGGGGCCATTACCCTACTCACCCGAAGGGCGAATGTCCAATCTGCCCCGATCGAGGGGGGAAAAGGGCTCAGCGTCGCCGAAAACGGCGAGGTGCCCGGAGAGGGCCGTGTCGCGCCGGTTCCCGGCTCGCGGTCAGGCTACCGGCCACCACCAGCAGCGCGGCCAGCGGCAGGCGCCAGTCCGGGGCGGTCACGCCGGCCATCACCAGGAACAGCGTGGCCAGCACCGGCACCGCGTGGGCCAGGTTGCCGAGGCGGTGGGCGAGCGGGTCGCGCATGGCCCGGTCCCAGGCCAGCATGGCCAGGCCATAGGGGCCCAGGCCCAGGATGGCGGTGGCCAGCAGGGCGTCACCGGAGGGCAGGGCGTGGGTGCCTTCCAGCGCCAGGCTCAGCCCGCTCACCATGACACTGGCGACCAGCAGCAGGTGGGGCAGGCGCTCGCCCAGCCGCCAGGCGGCTACCTGGCTGGCCAGCGAATAGAGCGCCCAGCACAGCGCGCCCAGCAGCGCCAGGGCGTAGCCGCCCCAGGCGCCCGAGACCCCGCCCGCCAAGGCATCGGGCAGCACCAGCAGCGCCGCGCCGCCGAACGCCAGGCCGGCACCGACGACGGTGCCGGCCGGCAGCCGGCCCAGCGTCAGCCGCCGGCTCGCCAGCAGGAAGAGCACCGGCCAGGTGTAGAGGAGCAGCGCCGCCTCCCCGGCGGGTGCCAGGCGGAAGGCGGCGAAGCAGGCGCCTACCGCGCCGGCCACCAGCAGCGGCACCCCCAGGTAGACCAGCACGCCCTGGACCCACGACAGCGGCGCATCGCGGTGGCGCCGCGGATGCGCCATGGGCAGGGTGCCGAGGGCGCCGGCGAGCAGGGCCAGGGCCGAGAGACGCAGCGGCGGAAGCTCACCTGCCTGGGCGGCCAGCAGCGGCACCAGCGCCCACAGCACCACCGCCAGCGCCGCGGCGCCACCGCCGAGCCAGGGAGAGTGGGTGAGGTGCGAGCGGTGCAGCTGCATGGTCTTATCTCCTGTGAGGTTTGCTCGGGAGCGGATGGATGCTGGCGCCATGCTAGCCGTGCCATACTCATCAAGATAACGATCTTTATTGAAGGTATTCATCAAGGAGCGTGATGAATCCATGCGTGCCCCGACGCTCGACCTGAGCCTGCTGCGCACCCTGGTGGCCGTAGCCGATACCGGCAGCGTCACCGCCGCCGCCAGGCAGCTGGCCTATACCCAGTCCACGGTGAGCATGCAGCTCGCGCGGCTCGAGCACTCGCTGGGCGTGGCCCTGCACGAGCGGGAGGGGCGACGGATCCGCTTCACCGCCGAGGGCGAGCGCCTGCTGGGCCATGCCCGCCGGCTGCTGGCGCAGAACGACGAGGCGCTGGCCGACATGAGGGCGCGCCGGGTGACCGGCGAGCTCAACCTCGGCATCCCCGAGGACTACGCCACCCTGCTCACCGCGGTGTTCTCCTGGTTCCACCAGCTTTACCCGGACGTGGGGCTCCAGGTGACCTGCGGCACCAGCGCCGACCTGGTGGAGCGGGTGCGTGGCGACGAGCTGGACCTGGCGCTGGTGACCCGCCAGCGGCGCTCGCCGGGCGGCGAGGTGATCCGCCGCGAGCCCCTGGCCTGGGCGGTGGGGCTGGAGCGCCAGCCCTCGCTCACCGACCCGCTGCCGCTGGCGCTCTACTCGCCGGGGGCCGACCTCTTCCGCGAGGTGGCCGAGGAGGCCCTCGCCGCGGCCGGCCGCACCTGGCGGGTGGCCTATACCAGCCAGTCCATGGCCGGCCTCTCGCCGGTGGTGCAGGCGGGGCTCGCCATCGTGGTGGTCACCCGCAGCATGCTCGGCCCCCAGCTACGTGCCCTGGACGAGGCCAGCGGCCTGCCGGCGCTGCCCGCCGTGGAGCTGGCCCTGCACCGGGCCGCCCGCCGCCCCACCGAGCCGGCCCGGTGCCTGGCCGAGCTGATCCGTGAGGCGCTGGCGCCGACGGCGGGGTAGGGGAAGTCGGGAAACGTTCGCCTCGAAAGGCACAATCTTGAGCGTTATACTCGGGTATTCATCCATCGGCCGTGATCGCCCCGACCGGAGCCGCCATGTTCCCCGAGTTCAGCCTGCGCTACGCGCGCCTGCCCGACCGCTTCTTCCTGCGCTTCGACCCGGTGCCGGTTCCCGCACCGCGCCTGGTGGCCTTCAACCGGCCGCTGGCCGAGGCGCTGGGTTTCGACCTCGACGCCTTCGACGAGGCCCGTGCCGCCGACTGGTTCGCCGGCAATGCCGTGCCGGAAGGCGCCGAGCCCGTGGCCCAGGCCTACGCCGGCCACCAGTTCGGCCACTTCAACCCGCGCCTCGGCGACGGCCGCGCGGTGCTGCTCGGCGAGGTGGTCGACCGCGAGGGGCGGCTGCGCGACATCCAGCTCAAGGGCGCCGGCATGACCCCCTTCTCGCGGGGCGCCGACGGTCGTGCACCGCTGGGCCCGGTGCTGCGCGAGTACCTGGTCAGCGAGGCGATGCACCGCCTCGGCGTGCCCACCACCCGGGCGCTGGCCGCGGTGACCAGCGGCGAGCGGGTCTTCCGGCGGGTGCCCGAACCCGGCGCGGTGCTGACCCGGGTGGCTGCGAGCCACCTGCGGGTCGGCACCTTCCAGTACTTCGCCGCCCGGGACGACGTGGAGGCGGTGCGCACCCTGGCCGACATGGCCATCGAGCGCCACTACCCCGCCCTGGCGGAGCGGGAGGGGCAGGCGCGCTACCTGGCCCTGCTCGAGGCGGTGGCCGAACGCCAGGCGACGCTGGTGGCGAAGTGGATGGGGCTAGGCTTCATCCACGGCGTGATGAACACCGACAACTGCAGCATCGCCGGCGAGACCATCGACTACGGCCCCTGCGCCTTCATGGAGGCCTACTCGCCGACCATGGTGTTCAGCTCCATCGACGAGCAGGGGCGCTACGCCTACCGCAACCAGCCGTGGATCGCCCAGTGGAACCTGGCACGCCTGGCCGAGACGCTGATCCCGCTGATCGACGACGACCAGGAGGCGGCGATCGCCTGCGCCACTAGGGTGATCGAGGCCTACGAGCCCCGCTACGAGGCCGAGTGGCTGGCGGTCTTCCGCGAGAAGCTCGGCCTGGCCCGCGAAGAGGAAGGCGACCGTGCCCTGGCGGAGGCCTTCCTCGAGGCGCTCGCGGCCGGTCGCGCCGACTTCACCCTGGCCTTCCGTCGTCTCGCCGAGGCGGTGGAGACCGACGCCCCCGCCTTGCTCGAGCTCTTCGAGGATGATGGGGCCCTGGGCGACTGGCTGCCGCGCTGGCGCGAGCGCCTGGCCAGGGAGGCGGCTTCGCCCGAGGCGATCGCGGCGCGCATGAACGCGGTCAACCCGCTCTATATCCCGCGCAACCACCAGGTGGAGCGGGCGATCGCCGCGGCCGCCGAGCATGACGACTTCGCCCCCTTCGAGGCGCTGCGCGAGGTGCTGGCCGAGCCCTTCATCGAGCAGCCCGGCCGCGAGGCGTATGCCGAGCCGGCCCCGGCCACCGAGCGGGTATTGCGCACCTTCTGCGGCACCTGAGCCGTCGGCTGCTGCCCCTGAACACAAAAAAGACGCCCGGGATTTCCCGGGCGTCTCTGTATGGGGCTTACGTATGGCTTTCCTGGCCGGGCGAGCGCCCGGCCAGGCGGCCTTACTTCTGCAGCTTCTCGACGTCGAAGCGGTCGGCGTTCATCACCTTGGTCCAGGCCTTGACGAAGTCGTTGACGAACTTCGCCTCGTTGTCATCCTGGGCATACACCTCGGCGTAGGAGCGCAGGATGGAGTTGGAGCCGAACACCAGGTCGATACGGCTGGCGGTCCACTTCACCTGATCGCTCTTGCGATCGCGGATCTCGTAGGTGCCGTTGCCGGCCGGCTTCCAGGCGTTGGCCATGTCGGTCAGGTTGACGAAGAAGTCGTTGGTCAGATGGCCGACGCGGTCGGTGAACACGCCATGCTGGCTGCCGCCGTGGTTGGTACCCAGCACCCGCATGCCGCCGATCAGCACGGTCATCTCCGGGGCGGTGAGGCCCATCAGCTGGGCGCGGTCGAGCAGCATCTCCTCCGGCTTGACGATGTAATCCTTCTTCTGCCAGTTGCGGAAACCATCGGCCAGCGGCTCCAGGTACTGGAAGGAGTCGGCGTCGGTCATCTCGTCGGTGGCGTCACCACGGCCCGGGATGAAGGGCACCAGGATGTCATGGCCGGCGGCCTTCGCGGCCTGCTCGATGCCCACGCTGCCGCCCAGCACGATCACGTCGGCGATACTGGCACCGGTCTCGGCGGAGAGCTGCTCGTAGACCTTCAGCACCCTGGCGAGGCGATCCGGCTCATTGCCCTCCCAGTCCTTCTGCGGGGCCAGGCGGATGCGCGCGCCGTTGGCGCCGCCGCGCATGTCGGAGCCGCGGAAGGTGCGGGCGCTGTCCCAGGCGGTGCTGACCATCTCGGCGATGGAGAGGCCACTCCCGGCGATCTTCTCCTTGACGATCTCGATGGTGTAGTCGGTGTTGCCGGCGGGGACCGGATCCTGCCAGATCAGGTCCTCTTCCGGGGCGTCCGGGCCGATGTAGCGGGACTTGGGCCCCATGTCGCGGTGGATCAGCTTGAACCAGGCACGGGCGAAGCAGTCCTTGAAGTACTCGGGATCCTGGCGGAATTTGTCCAGGATCTTCCGGTAGTCAGGGTGCACCTTCATCGCCATGTCGGCGTCGGTCATGATCGGGTTGTGGCGCTTGGAGGGATCGCTGGCGTCGACCGGCTTGTCCTCCTCCTTCATGTCCACCGGCTCCCACTGCCAGGCGCCGGCCGGGCTCTTCTTGAGCTCCCACTCGTGGTCGAGCAGGGCGTCGAAGTAGCCCATGTCGAACTGGGTCGGGTTCTTGGTCCAGGCACCCTCGATGCCGGACGTCACCGCGTTGGCGGCCTTGCCCTGCATGTTGGGGTTGTGCCAGCCCAGGCCCTGCTCGGTCACGTCGGTTGCCTCGGGCTCCGGGCCCAGGGCGGCGGCGTCACCGTTGCCGTGGCACTTGCCGACAGTGTGGCCGCCGACGGTCAGCGCCGCGGTCTCCTCGTCGTCCATCGCCATGCGGGCGAAGGTCTCGCGGACCTGCTCGGCGGTCTTCATGGGGTCCGGCTGGCCGTTGACGCCCTCCGGGTTCACATAGATCAGGCCCATCTGCACCGCGGCCAGCGGGTTCTCCATGGTGTCCGGCTTGTCGACGTCGCCGTAGCGCTCGTCGGAGGGTGCCAGCCACTCCTTCTCGGCTCCCCAGTAGATGTCCTTCTCGGGATGCCAGATGTCCTCGCGTCCGAAGGAGAAGCCGAAGGTCTTCAGGCCCATGTTCTCGTAGGCCACGGTGCCGGCCAGGACGATCAGGTCGGCCCAGCTGATCTTGTTGCCGTACTTCTTTTTGATCGGCCAGAGCAGGCGGCGCGCCTTGTCCAGGCTGACGTTGTCCGGCCAGGAGTTGATCGGCGCGAAGCGCTGGTTGCCGGTGCCGCCGCCGCCGCGACCGTCGGCGACACGGTAGGTGCCGGCGGCGTGCCACGACATGCGGATGAATAGGCCACCGTAGTGTCCCCAGTCGGCCGGCCACCACTCCTGGCTGTCGGTCATCAGGGCGTGCATGTCCTTCTTAAGGGCCTCGAAGTCGAGCTTGCGGACCTCCTGGCGATAATCGAAGTCCTCGCCCATCGGGTCGGTCTTGCGGTCATGCTGGTGCAGGATGTCCAGGTTCAGGGCTTCCGGCCACCAGTCCATGTTGTCGCGGCCCGCCGCGGTGTTGCTACCGTGCATTACCGGACACTTGCCTGCGTTCTGCTGATCACCCATGTTGCTCTTCCCTCTTGTCGACGTTGAGGAGTTGCCATCCCTGTATAGACGATGGCGCTCCGGCGGGGCAATGAGCTCGGTCAACTCTCGGACGTAACCCGGAAGGCTGACCGGCGACTCCTTCTCGGTTCCTCGTCCAAGCTACTCTCGCCCACTCCATAAGAACAAGGCGAGATTGCCGACCGCTGTCATAGGCAGTGGCTATCGGCGGGGAGGAGGCTGCGAGGCTAGCCGGGCGAGGAAGGGGCCAGCGTGGCCTCGGGCAGGCGCAGCTCGGGGCTCTCGCCCATCAGGAAGGCGCGGTTGGCCTCCAGCGCCTCGCGCAGGAAGTCCCACAGCAAGCGCACCCGGGCCAGGCGGCGCTGCTCCTGGCGGGCGGTGATCCAGAACTGGCGGTCGACGGCGACCTCCTCGGCCAGCACGCGCTCGAGCCCGGCGTCCGTCTCGGCCATGAAGCAGGGCAGCACGGCCAGCCCCGCCCCGTGGCGGCAGGCCACCTGCTGGGTGGTCACGCTGGTGCTGCGCACCGTGAAGTGGGGTGGCCGGCCCACCACCGCGGGGTCCACCAGGGGCTCCAGGTAGCTGAGCTGCTGGCTGAAGATCAGGTCGTCGACGTAGCCGATCAGGCGGTGCTCGCCCAGCTCGGCGAGGCGCGCCGGCCGCCCGTGGCGGGCGAGGTAGGCGTGGCTGGCGTAGAGGCGCAGGCGGTAGTCGCACAGCCGCGAGATCACCAGTCCCGGGCTCACCGGGCGCTCCACGGTGATCGCCAGGTCCGCCTCGTGGCGGCTCAGGTTGACCACCCGGGGCAGGGCGAGCAGGTCCAGGGTGACACCAGGGTGTCGGCTGCAGAAGGCCGAGAGCAGCGGGGCGATCACCCAGGTACCGAAGCCCTCGGTGACCCCCAGACGGATCTGGCCGCTCACCTGGTGGTCCTTGTCGGAGAGGCTCTCGCCCGCCTCGAAGGCGTGGCGGGCCATCTCCTCGGCATGGGCGAGCAGCTGCTGGCCCGCCTCGGTGAGGTGGTAGCCGTGGGTGCTGCGCTCGAAGAGCTGGGTGTTGAGCTTCTGCTCGAAGCGCCGGGTGCGCCGCGAGAGGGTGGAGTGGTCCAGCCCCAGGCGCCGGGCGGCGTCGGTGAGGCGCTGGGTGCGCGCCACCTCCAGGAAGATCTGGATGTCGTGCCAGTCGAGCATGGGTGGGGCTCCACGGAGGAAACTCGGTTGTGCATCATTGCACAAGCAATGTGCCTGAGTGCCCGTTGTCACGCCATCCGACGTCTGTATAGACTCGATATCACCACGGTTCGTGTATAGATACACATAAAGTCTAATATCCCCGCCGCCGCGGTGCCTGACGATGGCCGAACAACGACAAGCCAGGCTCGCGGCGGGGCAGGAGCAGCACAGAGGAGCACGCCCATGTCAGTCCGCGAAATCCCCATGTACATCGACGGCCAGGCCGTCCAGTCCCAGAGCCAGGAGTGGCGTGACGTGGTCAACCCGGCCACCCAGGAGGTGGTCGCCCGGGTGCCGTTCTGCACCGCCGAGGAGGTCGAGCGCGCCGTGGCCAGCGCCAAGGAGGCCTTCAAGACCTGGCGCAAGGTGCCGCTGGCCAAGCGCATGCGCATCATGCTCAAGCTGCAGGCGCTGATTCGCGACAACACCGACGAACTGGCCGCGCTGATCACCGAGGAACACGGCAAGACCCTGCCCGACGCCGCCGGCGAGGTGGGTCGCGGCCTGGAGGTAGTGGAGCACGCCTGCTCGATCACCTCCCTGCAGCTGGGCGAGCTTGCCGAGAACGCCGCCAGCGAGGTGGATGTCTACACCTTGAACCAGCCGCTGGGCGTGGGCGCCGGCATCACCGCCTTCAACTTCCCCATCATGCTGCCTTGCTTCATGTTCCCGCTGGCCATCGCCACCGGTAACACCTTCGTGCTCAAGCCCTCCGAGCAGGACCCGAGCTCCACCATGCGCCTGGTCGAACTGGCCCACGAGGCGGGCATCCCGGCCGGCGTGCTCAACGTGGTCCACGGCGGCCCGGACGTCGCCAACCAGATCGCCGACCATACCGACATCAAGGCGCTCTCCTTCATCGGCTCCACCCACGTGGGCTCGCTGCTCTACAACCGCGCCGCCGCTGCCGGCAAGCGCATGCAGTCGATGATGGGCGCCAAGAACCACTGCGTGATCATGCCCGATGCCAACCGCAGCCAGGCCATCAACAACCTGCTGGGCTCCGCCTATGGCGCCGCCGGCCAGCGCTGCATGGCCAACTCCGTGGCGGTGCTGGTGGGCGAGGCCCGCGAGTGGCTGGCGGACATCGTCGAGGGCACCCGTAGCATGAAGGTGGGCCCCGGCACCCAGACCGACGCCGACCTCGGCCCGCTGGTCTCGCCCCAGGCCAAGGAGCGCGTCGAACGGCTGATCACCGCCGGCGAGAAGGAGGGCGCCAAGCTGCTGGTGGATGGCCGCGGCTACCAGGTGGAAGGCTACCCGGACGGCAACTTCGTCGGCCCGACCCTGTTCACCGACGTCACCCCGGAGATGACCATCTACCGCGAGGAGATCTTCGGCCCGGTGCTGTGCGTGGTCACCGTCGACACCCTCGACGAGGCGATCGCCTTCATCAACGCCAACCCCAACGGCAACGGCACCTCCATCTTCACCAACTCCGGCTGGGTGGCGCGCCGCTTCGAGAGCGACATCGACGTCGGCCAGGTGGGCATCAACGTGCCGATCCCGGTGCCGGTCGCCTACTTCAGCTTCACCGGCTCGCGCGCCTCCAAGCTGGGTGACCTGGGCCCCAACGGCAAGCAGGCCATCGCCTTCTGGACCCAGACCAAGACCGTCACCGCTCGCTGGTTCGAGCCGGAGAACGTCTCCAGCGGCATCAACAGCACCATCTCGCTGGGCTGATACCCTCTGCTCGGTGACAGCGCGGCCCCGCCTCGAGAGAGGCGGGGCCGCGTGCTTTCGGCTCATAGCTTCCGTGGCAGACTTCCTGTGGGAGGCCGGCTCCGCCGGGCGAATGGAGGCTGCAGGTCTCCCGAGGCAGTCCTTTGCTGCTACCCTGGAGGGCATCGAGGGGCAGGGGATAGACACCATGGAACGGTTGCCGGAAGGGCTCTACGAACGACTGCTCGATGAGGAGCTCAGGGGACAGCTGGAGGGGCATCCAGAGCTCAAGCCGGTGTTACGTAAGCTCGACGATGAGTCGGCTCCTCACGCTTACGCCCAGTTCCTCGGCCAGATGCTTCATCAAGCCTTGCGAATTGTCGACGCCGACCGACGCCTGCCGCTCCTCAATCGCCTGATCGAGTTGATCTCGGCCACCGATGGCCTCGACTATCTGGCGCGTAAGAAGCTGCTGGAGGTGGATAAACCAATACTCAGCGAGCTGGGCAAAGGGAGTCACCCACTCCCACGACCGGCGACGCCCTTGGCGACCAGCGCCCTTCTCACGGGGCTGGGACATGATCCGCCCCTCGAACACGAACTGCGCGCCGAGATGGCTACCGCCGACGGCGTCGACATCTTGGTCTCCTTTATCAAATGGTCGGGGCTTCGGTTGCTGATGCCCGCCTTCGAGCGCCTGGCCGATCGCGGCATACCGGTGCGTCTGATCTCCACCAGCTACATGGGTGCCAGCGACCCGACGGCACTGGAGTGGTTGACTCAGCAGCCCAATGTCACCGTGCGGGTCTCCTACGACACCGGCGGCACGCGCCTGCATGCCAAGGCCTATCACTTTCGCCGCGAGAGTGGTTACTCCACGGCCTATATCGGCTCGGCGAACATGTCCCACTCGGCGATGACCCAGGGACTGGAGTGGACCGTCAAGATCACCGCTCAGGACATGGCGCATATCCTCGAGCGCTTCGAAGCGGAGTTTGCGGCCTACTGGGAGAGCGACGAGTTTGAGCCCTATACGCCAGACGATTTCTCGCGCTTTCGGCGGGCGGTCGCGACCCATAAGGCTCAAGCTCAAGGTGGGGCGACCTTCTTTGCCGACATCACGCCGCGCCCCTTTCAGTTGAGAATCCTGGAAGCCATCGATGCCGCTCGTCAGCGCGGCTCGTTTCGCAACCTGGTGGTCGCGGCGACCGGCACCGGTAAGACCGTGATTTCGGCGCTGGATTATCGACGAGTCTGTGAGCATGAGAAGCGCCGGGTGCCACTGCTCTTCGTCGCCCATCGCAAGGAGATCCTGGAGCAGGCCCAGGCCTGCTACCGCACCGTGCTACGCGACCAGAACTTCGGTGAGCTCTGGGTGGGTGGCCATGTACCGACGGAGCAGCGCCACCTGTTTGCCTCGGTGCAGACACTCAATCGACAGCGTCCCTGGGAGCCGCTAGGGACGGAACACTTTCAGTACGTGGTGATCGACGAGGCCCATCATGAGGCCGCCAGTAGCTACCGGCCTTTACTCGAGGCGTTACAGCCAGCCGTGCTGCTGGGCCTGACGGCTACGCCCGAGCGCATGGATGGCAGCAGCATCCTGCCGGACTTCGATGGTGACTTCGCCGCCGAGATTCGCCTTCCGGAGGCGTTGGAAGAGAAGCTGCTATGCCCCTTCCATTACTTCGGGGTCAGCGATAGCGTCGACCTCAGTGATGACGCCCTGTGGCGCAACGGCCGCTATGACGCCCGCCAGCTAGAAAACCTGCTTACCGGCGATGACATCCGTGCCAAGCAGCGGGTGGACACTGTCCTGCAGGCGCTGAAGCGCTATCAACCCGATCTTCACGGCGTCCGTGGGGTGGGGTTCTGCGCCGGCGTTCGCCATGCCGAATACATGGCCGAGTGTTTCAATCGGTTGGGCGATGAGTATCGGGCCGCGGTCCTGGTCGGCGGCACGCCGGCGGAGGTTCGCGCCGAACGGTTACGTGAGTTCCGTGACGGAAAGCTGCCCTTCCTGTTCACGGTGGACGTGCTGAGCGAAGGGGTCGATGTTCCCGATATCAACCTGGTGATGTTCCTGAGGCCGACCGAGAGCCTGACGGTCTTCCTCCAGCAGTTAGGGCGTGGGCTGCGTCATGCGCCGGGGAAGGAGTGCCTTACCGCCCTGGATTTCGTGGGACAGACGCATCGCCGCTACCGCCTGGATACCAAGTTCACATCGCTACTCTCCGGGAGGCGCCAACGGCTGGATCGTGAGGTGGAGGCCGACTTCCCCAGCCTGCCTCCCGGCTGCAGCATCCAGCTTGAGCGGGTGGCGCGGGAGCGGGTGCTGAGCAAGATCCGCTCGGTACTGGCCGATCTTAATCAATTTATCCCCGAGACACTGCGCACCTGGCAGGAAGAGGTCGGGACGCCGTTGACCTTCGGGCGCTTCCTGGAGGTGACCGGCCTGACCCCGGTGCAGGTGTTGTCGCGTCGTAGCTGGTCGGAGTGGAAGGCCATGGCCGACCGCCAAGCGATGCCTGAGGATCCTGATATCGACCAGGCACGCAAGGCGCTACCGCGGATCGCACTGCGCAGCGACCCCGAACTGCTGTCGGCCATCGAGACTCTCGGCGAGGCAGAGGGCGTCGAGGAGGCCCTGGGGCGCTATGACACCCGACGGCAAACGGCGCTGCACTATCTACTATGGGGGCAGAAGGGCGGCCGGCTTGGCGTCGATAGCCTGGAAGAATCGCTATGTAAGTGGCGCGCCAATCCCAGTGTCGCGGCTGATGCCGCCGAGATTGCGGCCTGGAAGCGAGCTCATCAGCAGGTGCCCCTGCGACGTCTGAATGAGCTGCCTTTCGACTGCGAGCTACTCCTGTATGGCACCTATGGTTTGCCAGAGATCAAGGCAGCACTCGGGTTGTCGAGCTTGGAAAAGCCGGGCGCCACCGGCGTAGGGGTGATCCATGCAAAGGAAGTCCGTGCCTATATCCATCTGGTGACCTTCCAAAAGGATGACACCGACTTCTCCCCCACCACACGCTACCGAGATTACCCCATCAGTCGCACCCTGCTGCACTGGGAGAGTCAGTCGAACACCAGTCAGGCCAGTGCAACGGGGCAGAACTACCTGCACTTCGAGGAGCGCGGTTATACCATCCTGTTCTTCGCCAGGCTGACCAAGCGCACCGACGGCGAGACGGCACCCTTTACTTTCCTTGGGCCGGCCAAGGCTCTCAAGAGTTACCAGGGAGACCGGCCGATCGCCATGACCTGGGAGCTGGTACACCCCATGCCGGCCGAGCTCTTCGAGGAGGCGAGGCCGGCGTAGCGATAGCGCCAGGCCGGTTCTGGATGTCGAGTGCGGCTTTGGTAGGCATGTTTACGTTAACGTAAGCTGCTATTTTGGTTCGGCGACAATAACCACAACGCCAGGAGCCACCATGACCGCATCCATCAGCCGCTTTCCCGTTCCCGAATCGATCCAGGACCTGCCCGAGGATATCCGCGACGCCATGCTGGCGGTGCAGGAGAAGGCCGGCTTCGTGCCCAACGTCTTCCTGATGCTGGCCCACCGCCCGGCCGAGTTCCGCGCCTTCTTCGCCTACCACGACGCCCTGATGGAGCGGGAGTCCGACACCCTCACCAAGGCGGAGAAGGAGATGATCGTGGTGGCCACCAGCGCCCGCAACCGCTGCCCCTACTGCGTGGTGGCCCATGGCGCCTTGGTGCGCATCTACAGCAAGGACCCGCTGCTGGCCGACCAGGTGGCCATCAACCACCGCACCGCCCCGATCAGCCAGCGCCACCGCACCATGCTCGACTTCGCCATGTACTGCGGCCTCGATGTGGGGGAGCTCACCGACGAGTGGGAGGCCCGCCTGGCGAACGCCGGCTTCACCCGCGACGACATCTGGGACATCGGCGCCATCGCCGCCTTCTTCGGCCTCTCCAACCGCCTGGTCACCCTGACCGGCACCCCGCCCAACGAGGAGTTCTATCTGATGGGGCGGGTGCCACGAGAGAAGTGAACGGGTGACAGTTCACTCAGACGCTAGATAAAGGGTACGAAGGGAACACCGCTGCACCCGGAAATGGCGAGTGCGAGAAGGCTGACTGAGCAAAGCTTCCGCATGGTGTCTCTCCTGCCGGGGTTCTTTAGCTCGCTATTGTCTCAGACCTCGGCGGTGGTTTCTGCCTGCTTGTTTTGACGAGAGTAATTTCTCGATCCTGTGAGCCAGGGAGTTTTCCTGGCCCCGGTGTAGGGCATCGGGCGCTCCAGATCGGGGGTGGTCGTCGGGACGGGGCGACGCTATGATGCCCCTCGATCCCAGTGTTATCGGCCGCCCATGCGGCGACTTGAGCCGGGATCCCACAATTCATTCACTTGTCGCCAGGGGAGTCCCGCCGCATCCGCGGGGGCTGAGAGGGCCAAGCGCCGACCCTGGAACCTGATCCGGTTAATACCGGCGGAGGAAGTGCGACATGCCTTACCTGACGTCTGCCGTGCTCGGCGCGGCGCTTCTGTGCTTTGCCTTTCTGGGCCTGCGGGCCCGCCGGGCCGACGGCCTGCTCGATGACTACGTCACCGCCCGCAACTCTCAGGGCGCCCAGGCCATCGGCCTGTCGTTCCTGGCCTCCGGCATGGGTGCCTGGATTCTCTTCGCGCCGCCGGAGATCGGTGCCTTCGTGGGGCCGGTGGCGCTGGCCGGCTATGCCATCGGCTCCTCGCTGCCGTTCCTGGTGCTGGGTCTCTACGGGCCGGCGATCCGCCGCCACCTGCCGCAGGGCCGCAGCATCGGCGAGTTCGCCGAGGCCTGCTATGGCACCGGGGTGCGGCGCTGGGTCTCCTTCGTCTCGGTGGCTTACATGGCGCTCTTCCTGGCCGCCGAGCTCACCGCCATCGGCGCCATCGCCGCGCTGCTCTCGGACGTGCCGCCGGCGCTGGTGATCCTCGGCGTGGCGGTGGTCACCCTGGTCTACACCACCCTGGGCGGTCTGCGGGCGAGCCTCGCCACCGACCGCTGGCAGGCCTGGCTGCTGCTGGCCCTGCTGGTGCTGGTGGGCGGCGTGGCCTGGTGGTGGCTGCCGCCGATACCCGCCGAGGCGACGCTGCCTGCCATTCCCGCCGGCAGTGCCCTCTCCGTGGCGCTGACGCTGGTGATCGCCGTCACCGCGGCCAACCTCTTCCACCAGGGCTACTGGCAGCGCATCTGGGCCGCCGAGGACGACCGCGCCTTGGGCCGCGGCGCGCTGCTGGGCGGCGCCAGCAGCCTGCTGGTGGTGATGGCGATCGGCGGGCTCGGCATGCTGGCGGCGATGCACGCGCTGCCCGTGGGCGAGCCACCGATTCCCTTCTTCGCGCTGCTCTCCGCGGCGCCGGCCTGGCTGGGCCTGCCGGCCCTGGTGCTGGCGGTGACCCTGGTGGCCTCCAGCGTCGATACCCTGCAGAACGCCATCGCCTCCATGGCGGTGGCAAGCGGCGGCCGGCGCGGCCTCTCGGTGCGGGCGGCGCGCCTGGTCACGGTGGCGCTGATGCTGCCGGTGGTGTGGGTGGCGCTGCAGGGCTTCTCGGTGCTGCGGCTGTTCCTGATCGCCGACCTGCTGTGTGCCGCCATCGTGGTGCCGGTGCTGCTGGGCCTGTGGCGTCGCATGTCGCCACTCGCCGCGGTGGCGGGCGGCGTGGCCGGACTGCTCGGCGCGGTGCTGCCGGGCTGGATCACCTTGGGCAGCCTCTCCGCCGGGGTGCTGGCGGCCACCTTCCCGGACAGCATCCCGACGCTGCCTCCGTTCCTGGGGGCGCTTGTCGCCTCCACGCTGGTCAGCCTGCTGGTCGCCTGGTGGCGTCCGGGCGCGAGATTTCACTCCACCCTCAAGGGAGATGCCCTGTGACGACACGTTCCGACTGGACCGCCTGGGCGGCGCAGCAGGACGCGCCGCGCCTCACCGACTGGCTGCGCGAGATCAGCGAGCCCGACTGGTCCGCCACCGTGGACCACCCGCTCTTCGACGCCATGGCCGAGGGTCGCCTCGCCGGTGACGACTTCGCCGCCTACATGGTCCAGGACTACGGCTTCGTCGACCCCTTCACCGCCCTGATCGGCTTCGCCATCGGCCGTGCGCCGAGCATGGAGGACCGGGTGGTGCTGGGGCAGTTCATGGGCATGTTGACCAGCGACGAGAACAGCACCTTCCAGCGCACCTTCGAGGCCTTCGCGGTGCCCGCCGCCCAGCGCGAGGCGCCGGACTACCTGCCCGAGACCCGGGCCTTCCAGGCGCTGCTGCGCGAGGTCGGAAGCGCCGGCGGCTACGCCGAGATCCTCGCCGCCCTGGTGGTCACCGAGTGGATCTATCTCGAGTGGGCGCTGCGCATCACCCGGGCCGAGGGGCTGCACCCCCTGGTAGGGGAGTGGATCGACCTGCACGACAATCCGGCCTTCCAGGAGTTCGTGGCCTGGCTGCGCCGCCGCCTGGACGAGGAGGCCGAAGCGCTCGATGACGCCGCCTTCGCCCGCATGGCCGAGTGCTTCCGCGAGACCGTCGCCAGGGAGCGCGCCTTCCACGACGCCGTGATGCCGTGCTGAGCGGGCTGCGCGGGTAGCCGTCGCCATACCCGCCTTGCTTGCGGTGGGCGTTGCTCAGGGGAAGAGGGGAGGCCCCCTCAGTCGAGGAAGAGATCGGCGGATAGCCCGAAGCGCTGGGTTAGGGCCTTGATCTGGCGCACGTTCAGGCGTCGCTTGCCGTTCAGGATCTCCGAGATCACCGATTGGGTGCCGACTTCCGGCAGGCTCGACTGGTCGAGGCCGTGCCACTGCATCAGGTGGCGGAGCATGTCGGCCCCCCTCACCTCAGGGATCGGGCGATGGGCATCGTCATATTCCTCGATGAGGTCACCCATGTGAGAGGCGAGGCTTGCCAGGGGGTGCTCCTCGTCGTCTCCGACCAGCTCCAGCAGCTCATCGAGCGCTGCGACAAGGGCATCGTAGTCGTCTTCCGATTCTGGGGCATTGAGCAGTGGGGCCACGAAGCGCCAGTGGGCGGCCGCCTGTTGGACGATGCTGTTCATGTTCACTCCTTCCAGGTGCCCCTGTCGTATTCGGTATGGTCGAGGACGTGCTGGATATAGACCTTCTTGAATCGATAGTGCACCACTGCGATGAGGTGAATAAATAAGGTAATCCCC